>JBCBZE010000332.1:0-3833 GCA_039815505.1 Bacteroidota bacterium
ACAAATTAAGACTAATTTAGAGGATTTTCAAAATATCGATACCATTACTTTATACATTAATCCTCAAAGACAGGCAGAATATTACAATGCCATTATAAGCTTACGACCCAAAAGGGTAATTTTTAATCCGGGGACAGAAAATCCCTTCTTCCATAAGCTTTTAGAGCAACAGGGTATAGTTGCCGAAGAGGCCTGTACCTTGGTTCTGCTGGCTACGAATCAATATTTATAGTACATGATCAGGCAAAATCTCTTTTTCATTTTCACCTTTTTTTGGCTTTATAACGGAATAGGTCAATATCAAAAGTTGGATTCACTTGTAACATGGATAGACCAGGTGGTAAAAAAGATTGAGATTACCCAAAACTGGTATACCGTCCAGGAATTTCAAATTGAGAATTTTACTACAAAAACGGCCAAGCTGAATGTGTATTATGAGAAGAATGAATTGAAAAAAATACGGTTGAACGGCGTAAACCCCAGGTTTGAAATTGAAAAGATCTATTATCTAAAGAACGATACATTGGTATATCAAGAAGAAAGGCATATTGAAACTATACCGCTCCCCAAGGAAGGGAAGGACGAAAATTACGCTCAGGAATATACCGTATTCGAAACAAAAAACTATTTATGGAAAAACCGATTGATAAAACAGTGGGATAATGCCCCTGGAAGTGTTGGTTTATCGGAAACCTACCTAAAGGCTTCCGGAGAATCATTGCTAGATGAGTTTAGTGTTTTGAGAAGATTGGTAGAAAGAAAAAATCTTTCGAAAGGACCCAAATAGATCTTTAATCTTTTTTTCGAATTAAAAATAGCCCTATAAAGGTGATAAGACCATTTAAAGGCAGTAATTCATAACCTACCACATAACCTCCCAAATAAGATGGTGGAATTTTGGCAAAAGCATAAATAAAAACTACCGAGGCAAGCGCTACCATCCATGTATATCTATCCTTGATACCATACTTGGTGAAAATTCCAAAGGCAAATAGCCCTAAAAGTGGCCCATAGGTGTAAGTGGCCACCGTAAGAAGTCCGTCTATAACATTTCGGTCCAAAACATATTTAAAGATGACAATTACGATTACCAATAGAGCGCTCATAGCTACATGTGTCCGTTTTCGTATCCTTTTTTGTTGGTTTTGGGGTTTTTCCCCTATTCGTATGAAGTCTACACAAAAGGAGGTGGTCAAAGCGGTCAGTGCACTATCCGCACTGCTATAGGCCGCGGCGATCAATCCAAGCATAAAAGTAATACCTACCATAATTCCCAAATCGCTGTTCAGGGCTATTTCGGGAAAAAGAAGATCGGATTTGGGAGCTCCGTCCATTAATGGGGTGGCAATTTGGAATTTTGCCGCATAGATAAACAAAAGGGCCCCTAATAAAAGAAATATGAAGTTGACCAGCACAAGCACCAAACTAAACGAGACCATATTCTTTTGAGCGTCCTTTAATGTTTTGCAAGTAAGATTTTTTTGCATCATATCCTGATCCAGTCCGGTCATACAAACGGTAATGAACATACCGCCTAGAAAGGATTTTATGAAGTGGTTCTTTGCAAAAAAATCATCGGTAAACATAATTTTATTATACTGCTTTAGCTCTTGGGAAGCCAAAAATTCCGTAAAACTCCAATCCAATTTTTGATTGATAAAATAAATGGACAAGCCTACGGCCAAAAGCATAAAAAGTGTCTGTAAGGTATCTGTCCATACAATGGTTTTAATACCACCACGGAAGGTATAGATCCAAATTAACACTATAGAAAGTATTACTGTAGCCTCAAATGGTATATTCCATGCATCAAAAACAAATTGTTGCAATACAATGGCGACTAGGAACAGGCGAAAGGAAGCACCCAATACTCTTGATACAAAGAAGAAAAAAGCACCGGTTTTGTAACTTACGATACCAAAGCGTTGTTCCAGATATTCGTAAATAGAGGTTACATTAAGACGATAATAAATAGGCATTAGTACATAGGCGATGATGAAATACCCTACCAAGTAACCAAAAACTACTTGCATATAGCTAAATTCGGAACTTTCTACCCAGCCGGGGACCGAAATAAAAGTAACGCCCGAAAGCGATGTGCCCACCATTCCGAATGCCACCAAATACCAGGGTGATTGTTTCCCCGCCTTGAAAAAATCATTGTTGGAATCGTTTTTCCCCGTGAAATAAGAAATCAATAAAAGAATTAGAAAATAACCTCCGATTAAGAGCAGAATATGCAAAGCTGTCATAGAAATAAATTTCAGATGCAAAGTACAAAAACTTAAAACATTGCTTAATTTTGTTTTTATGGAATTTTCATCAAAACTTTTAGAAGATGCGGTATACGAAATGTCCCAATTACCGGGGATAGGAAAGCGTACGGCCTTACGTTTGGTGCTACATCTTTTAAAGCAACCCTCGGAACAAACCTTAAGACTGTCAAATTCCCTGCGGCATCTAAGGGAAGAAATAAAGTTTTGCCGTAATTGTCATAACATATCGGATGTAGCGCTTTGTGAAATTTGTGCCAACCCTAAAAGGGATGACAGTTTGGTCTGTGTAGTAGAGGATATTAGGGATGTTATGGCCATTGAGAATACGGGTCAGTACAGGGGAATGTACCACGTGCTTGGAGGAAAAATTTCACCCATGGAAGGTATTGGCCCACAGGAGCTTACCATTGCTTCATTGGTTGATAAGGCAAAACAGGGCGATATCAAAGAGCTTATTTTTGCATTGAGTTCAACTATGGAAGGGGATACCACTAATTTCTATATATATAAACAATTAGAAGGTTTGGATATAAGAACTTCCACTATAGCGCGGGGTATTGCGGTTGGCGATGAGTTAGAGTATGCGGATGAAGTTACTTTGGGAAGAAGTATTATAAATCGAATTCCATTCGAGAATGCCATCAAGGCTTCTTAAAGTAATTTTAAAAATGAATTAAGCACAATGAAGAGGCCTTTTTTTTAGTATTTTTGCAAAATAATGTTCTAAAAGTGTACGTTAAGTAACAATATGTCAAAATTTGAGTTGAAATTGCCGCAAATGGGAGAGAGTGTTGCAGAAGCGACCCTCACTTCCTGGTTAAAGGATGTGGGCGATACCATTGATATGGATGAAGCCGTTTTTGAAATCGCTACGGACAAGGTAGACTCCGAAGTACCTAGCGAGGTGGAAGGTGTTTTACTCGAGAAGCTGTTTGATGTGGACGATGTTATTGCCGTAGGACAAACGGTTGCCGTTATCGAGATAGATGGAGAAGGTGGAGAGAAAACCGACGATACATATCAGAATGATCGGCGAATAGCGGAAGTACCTGAAGCAACCCTAACAGAATTGGAGAGCAATATGGTAGCGGCCCAAGAATCTGTTGCAACGGCGGTCAAAGCTTCTAATGACCACGGGGCATCCACGGATCGTTTCTACTCACCGCTGGTAAAGAATATTGCCAAACAAGAAGGTATATCCCTTGCTGAATTGGATGCCATAGCCGGTACAGGAAAAGAAGGTAGAGTTACAAAAAATGATATTTTGGCCTATGTGCAAAACGGAAACGCAAGTACACCTGTATCCACAATGGCGTCCGCGGATGTTGAACACGAAAAAGTATCCTCACCATTACCAAAAACTGAGGTAACGCCAGCCCAGGTTTCCAAAAAGGTACAAACCACTGAGGCACAACTGCACGGGGACAACGAGATTATTCCGATGACCCGTATGGGAAAACTTATAGCACAACATATGGTGGACAGTGTTTCTACATCTGCCCATGTGCAAAGTTTTATTGAGGTAGACGTTACCAATATTGTGAATTGGAGAAGTAA
>JBCBZE010000097.1:0-10362 GCA_039815505.1 Bacteroidota bacterium
CTCTCATAAGATGCATTAAAAACAGGTCTGGATGATTGCAATTGAATCGTAGCTCCAAATCTACTATTGGAATCAAATTCCGTAACCGTAATAAATATCCTAGAATTTAGGCGTTCGTTTTCCTTGTATACCCTATTGGTCCATTTGTTCTTGTTAACAAAATCGTTCAAGGAACGCTCCAAAGTCTTAAATATCTGCTGATTGGTCTGGTTGACTTGATCGGAATTTACGGTCACGACACAGTTGAGTTCCTGACCTGTGACGAAAAGTATGGAAAAAAGAAAAACAAGCGATATAAAAGGACTACGCATTTATGTTAGAGATTATTTCGTTTAAGATATCTACCGCAACCTCGGCCTTGGTCTTTAAATCAAACGTTTTTATCCGTAAATTCTTATCTATAAAGGATATTTTGTTGGTGGGCTTCCCAAAACCGGCTCCAGAATCGTTAAGGGAATTAAGTACAATGGCATCCAAGTTCTTCTTGGCGAGTTTTCCTTTTGCATTTTCTACCTCGTTTTCCGTTTCCAGAGCAAAACCGACCAAAAATTGACTTTTCTTCTGTTCTCCCAAGGAAAATAGAATATCCTTGTTCTTTACCAATTCAATAGTTAGATTATCCGCTTTCTTTTTAATTTTTTGATCAGCAACGGTCTTAGGCCTGTAGTCGGCCACGGCTGCAGCGCAGATGGCAATATTCGTGGTATCATAGTATTCGTGTACGGTATGGTACATTTCATCTGCGGATGTAACCCTCACGATACTGATTAAATGATGCTCAACCGTTAAATGCGAAGGACCAAGTACCAGCACAACTTCTGCCCCAAACTTGGCAGCAGCTTTAGCAAGCTCACAACCCATTAATCCGGACGAATGATTTCCTATGAAACGAACCGGATCAATGGCTTCGTAAGTTGGCCCGGCCGTTATAAGTACTTTTTTTCCACTTAAGGGCAAACCTTTCGCCAGATAGCTGTTCATAAACCCCAGGATATCCGCTGGTTCCGCCATGCGTCCCTCTCCATGCAACCCACTGGCCAATTCGCCAGAGGTAGCGGGTATCATAATATTACCAAAAGATGTCAACTTTTTGAAAGTAGCCTTGGTCGATGGGTGCTTATACATGTCCAAATCCATTGCAGGTGCAAAAAAAACGGGGCATTTAGCGGACAAGTACGTTGCCATCAAAAGATTGTCGCAGGTGCCATTGGCCATTTTGGATAAGGTATTCGCCGTCGCGGGTGCAATGAGCATGATATCTGCCCAAAGCCCTAAATCAACGTGATTGTTCCAATCTATACTACCGTCTTCCCCTTCATTGACAAAAGAAGAGCGAACCGGATTTTTGGAAAGTGTTGCCAAGGTCAATGGAGAAACAAAAGAGCCGGCGCTTTCCGTCAAAATTACTTTAACATTAGCACCGGCTTTAATAAGTATACGAACCAGAAAGGTTGTCTTATAGGCGGCAATACCTCCCGTTATCCCTAAAAGGACGTTTTTACCACCCAACATTTTTAAGCGTCTTTCTCTGTGTTTCTGTAGTATATTTTGTCCTCTAACCATTCCATTACAGCCAAGGCATGTGGTTTAGGTAATTTTTCGTAGAACTTGGAAACCTCTATCTGTTCTTTGTTCTCAAAAACTTCTTCGAGGCTATCACTGTAGGTAGCAAACTCTTCCAGTTTTTCTAAAAGCTCCTTTTTTATTTCGGAGTTTATTTGTATTGCCCTTTTGGCCGCTATGGAAATAGCTTCATAAATATTATCCGTTTTTTCATCAAACTCATTTTTATTGATGGTAACGGTAGAAACGGGAGCTGTGGAATTCTTTAAATCGTTCATATTCATTTCAATCAAGGATTTGTTATTTAGCTTTTGAAAAGTCCTGTAATTCCTTTTCCAATTTCCCTAACAGGTTATCCGCTTTTTTGGCATATTTTGTTTCGGGAAAGTATTTTATCAAGGTATTGTATGCGGACATGGCATCCTGTATACGTTCTTGTTTTTTAATATCAAAACTATTGAATGCAATGCCCGAAGATGCCTCAAACTTGTAATAAAGGGCATCTTCACGATAAATGGAGCCGGGGTTATCCGTCACAAAATTATCCAATGCCGCAACGGCGGAAACCAATAGCTCATAGTTGAACTCTCCCAGTTTGTTGAACTGCTTGGCAATCTCGAACTGTTTCCTTTGTTTCTTGGTAGTTAGCTCTTGTGCCATTGCATTGGCCTCTTCCAAATATTCCGAATCCGGATAGGTATTGATAAAATTCTGTAGCTTGGTCAAGGCTTTGTCCGTATCTGTTTGGTCCAGAGAATAATTGGGCGATAATTCATAATAGCTCTTGGCACCAAAAAAAGCACATTCTGGAACTTTATCACTTTTAGGATAGGATTTTATGAAACGTTCAAATTGATATCCTGCAAAATTATAATCCTCTATTTCATAAAAAGACTTGGAATAAAAGAACAATACCCGTTCTCCTTGTGGCTTGCCTATATACTTGGGCGCAATTTGTTCGTACAGGCGATTGGCCCGTTTAAAATCGCCCTCGTTGAATTTTTTTTCCGCTAAATCATATTTGGCCTTTACGTCTTCGTTTTTAAGCACTTTTTGGTACTCGTTACAAGACTGGAATGTAACGGCGAGCAGTGAAATAAGAAAAAGATACCTCATTTTAAAAAACATTTTGCAAAATTACGGAATATCAATGGATTTAAAAATATTTTCGATAGCTAAAATAGCGCCTAAGGAGAACCATTACAATCCTTTTGGGTAAGTTTTAACTATAAAATAAGAGAATATCAATTACACCTGAACGCCATTAAACGCCCGCATGAAGCGTGCAATTTTGCGTTTGAGTCCGTCGCTTGCCTCCACCAATGGTAATCTTACCAGGGCACTGGACAATCCCAGGGTTTCAAAAACCGTCTTTATTCCGGCAGGGTTCCCTTCCTGGAATATAAGTTCCATCCCCGGAAGTAGGCTATAGTGTATTTTATATGCCTGGTCCACATTATCCTGCAGTGCGTATCGCATCATTCTGGAGAATTCCGTGGGCAATCCTTGTCCCAGAACGGAAATCACGCCAACTCCCCCTGCCAATACTGTAGGCAACGCCGTAAAATCATCTCCCGAAATCACCAAAAAATCCTCTGGTTTACTCCGTATTAATTTTGCAACCTGCAACATATCGCCCGAAGCTTCCTTAATAGCTACTATATTTTCGAAATCCGTAGCTAGTCTTACTACGGTATCGGGTAGCATATTGCTACCGGTCCTACTAGGGACATTATATAAGACAATTGGCAAGGGCGATGCTTGTGAAATTGCTTCAAAATGACGGTAAATACCCTCTTGGGTAGGCTTGTTGTAAGCGGGTGACACGGAAAGTATGGCATCAAAATCGCTCAAATCCAATCGGTGCAATTCGGAGACGACTTGTGCCGTATTGTTACCTCCTATCCCTAATACCAATGGTAGTCTACCGGCATTTGAGCTTACTACGGTGTTCATGACCAATTGCTTTTCGGCTTCGTCCAAGGTAACCGATTCGCCCGTGGTTCCCAATACCACCAAATAATCAACTCCTCCTTCTATATTGTAACGCACAACACGGTCCAAGGCCTCTAAATCCAATGACAAATCATTCTTAAAAGGAGTAACCAACGCCACACCCGTACCCTGCAAATGTTCCATTATTTAATTTCATTAAGAACGATCAAATACTTCCGTAATTCTTGTTTAAAGGTATCAAAATCACTAATGGAAGCATTCAATATCAAGTCGTTCAATTTTTTATCCACTTCTCCAAAACCAACGCGTATTCGCGCCCCGGTTTTTATACTCATCAATTGAAGCATTAGATTTTCATCCGTATAGTAATTGATCAATAAATCATATTCCCTGCTCAAAAATTCTAACGCATAACTATTCTCTATGTCGCCGTTCCATCCAAGATCCTTATCGGAAAAAACCGGGGTGGCATAAGGCGAATTTTTATCATAGTAATCCTTATAGCCAATGATCTTAACGGCTTCGGGCCTGAGTTCAAAATCGTCCACGAACTCAAAGAACCTATTCGTATCATTGAACTTATCCAAGTCAACAATACAACCAACGGAAGTTATGCCCTTATTTCGGCTAACCTCTGCCGAAGGATTGTTCAGTTCCTCCCTTAAATATTTAAGTCCGGATTTGTACTTAAATTTATCCTTAAGTCCCTTTAAAAACATGTATTTTTACATTTCTACAAATGTAATTAATATCCATGCAATTCTAATGCGAAGATAAAAAGCTTTATGATTTTAAAAATGAAACATTTTGTTATATTCATAACAATTATATGTCTTTCTTCTTGTAAGGAGGAGAAATCAATGCTATCACGGGTGAAAAGCAGCCAATTACAAATAAGCGATTCCATAACACCCGTGGACAGCTTAATGGCTTTTATAAAACCTTATCGCAATAGAATCGACGAAGTTCTGGATAGTACATTGGCCTATGCGCCAAAGACCATTACCAAAGAAGATGGAAAATATAATACTTCGGCAGGAAATCTGATGGCAGATATTGTATTGGATATGGCAAACCCTATTTTTAGGTCGCGTACAAAAAAGAACATTGATTTTGTGGTACTTAATCATGGTGGTATCCGCTCGGTTATTTCCAAAGGAAATGTGACGGCCCGCACTGCTTACGAGGTAATGCCGTTTGAAAACAACATTGTGGTTGTAGGTTTAAACGGGAAATCCGTTAGGGAATTGGTATCTTTTCTGGTAAAATCCGACAGGCCTCATCCCATTGCGGGGATGCAAATTTTGGTTGATGAGGACCAGGGGCTCCAATCCGTTAACATCAAGGGGATGCCTTTTGATGAAAATCGAACGTATTATGTGGCCACCTCAGATTATTTATTGAGCGGTGGGGATGATATGGGGTTCTTTAAAACGGCCATGGACACTGTGGGAACGGATTATTTGATTAGAAACGCAATTATAGATTACTTTAAAAAAATGGACACCATAGCCCCGGTTGTGGATAATAGATTTAAACAACTGAACCGACCATGAATAGAAGAGAATTTGTTTCCAGAACCGCTGCTTCATCCGCTTTTTTAGGTTTGGCGGGAATTACCCTTAATTCCTGTACTTTAGGAACAAAAAAGCATCTTACCATATTACACACCAATGATGTGCATAGCCATATAGATGCCTTTCCCAAGGATCATTCCAGTTGGCCAAATTTGGGTGGGTTGGCCCGCAGGGCCAGCTTAGTGGATAGTATCCGGAAAGAGAATCCAAACACCTTATTGTTCGATGCCGGCGATATCTTTCAAGGAACACCTTATTTCAATTTTTACGGCGGGGAACTGGAATTTAAGCTAATGAGCATGCTCAAGTATAATGCGGCCACCATTGGCAATCATGATTTTGACAATGGAATCGATGGGTTGTATGCCCAACTGCCCAATGCAAAGTTTAGCATGTTATCCGCCAACTATGACTTTAGCAATACCATAATGGACGGTCACGTAAATCCATATAAAACCTATATTGTCGATGGCATCAAAATAGGTGTTTTTGGTCTGGGAATAGAACTAAAGGGACTGGTTACAAAAAAACTGTATAAGGAGACCATATGCTTAGACCCCTATGAAAGCGCACAGGACATGAGCCGTATCCTCAAAGAGGAGGAAAAGTGTGACCTGGTCATTTGCCTTTCCCATTTAGGATATCACTATAAAAATGAACCCCAACGTGCGGATGACATAAAATTATCGGGCAAGACGGAACATATAGACCTTATCATTGGCGGACATACCCACACCTTTTTGGATGAACCCACTACAAGAACAAGTAGGAATGGCGGAGAGGTCCTTATAAACCAAGTGGGTTGTTATGGTATTAACTTGGGGCGAATAGACTTTTATTTTGATAGTGAGAAGAAAGTGGCGGCCAAGGGTACTTCTATTGCCCTTAACGACTCCAAGCTTGTATTGCCGGCTTAACTTTCTTTCCAATCAATTCAATTGACCTTAAGAGCTTTTCATGCGGAATTCCAACGTCCATTTGAAACGTAAGCCTTGATATTCCTCCCAATACTTCGCTATGATGCACAACTTTCTCTACAACCTCTTCAGGGCTTCCCACCAATAGAGCGCCTTGGGGAACCGTATTCTGGGCATTGAAACCTTCTTTGGTAATCGGGGGGAAGCCCCTTTCCCTTCCCACATCGGTAAACACTCGCTGATAACCTGGAAAATATTCCTGAACCGCTTTTTCCGTTGTTTCGGCGACATAACCAAGAGAATGTAATCCTACTTTTAAGTCCTCTGGTCCAAAACCTGCCTTGGCACCGGCTTGCCTATACAAGTCTACCAGGGGAGCAAACCGATGGGTTTGCCCCCCTATCGATGCCAACATTAGGGGAAGACCTAACTCACCTGCCCTAACAAATGATGCAGGGGTGCCTCCCACGCCCAACCATATAGGCAATTGTTTTTGTATGGGGCGTGGATAAATAGGTTGCTTACTCAACGCAGGTCTAAATCTACCTGACCACGTCACTATTTCATTGTCCCTGATTTTTAAAAGAAGTGCTAGCTTTTCACTAAAAATTTCATCGTAATCGGATAAATCATATCCGAACAATGGAAACGCATCCGTAAACGAGCCGCGCCCTGCCACTATTTCCGCCCTACCTTTTGAAATTAAATCCAGTGTGGCAAAATTCTGAAATACCCGTACCGGATCAGATGCACTTAACACGGTTACGGCACTCGTAAGTTTAATTCTTTTGGTCCTTGATGCGGCCGCAGCTAAAATCATCGTAGGGGCGGCGTCCAAAAATTCCTTTCGATGATGCTCCCTTATACCAAATACGTCCAAACCTACTTGATCTGCATGGATTATGCGTGCTATGAGTTCATTGAGTGCTTCACTACGATTTAACCGCATAGTATCCGGTGAGGCCGCAAAACTATCTATTCCTATTTCCATGATACATTATTCAGTCATTTTTCATTGAAAACCCATACGGGTAAAAGGGACCATAGCACTAAAACAATAAAATACAGCAATTCTGGTATGAGGTAAAAATAGTTGGCGGCCATAATTCCCACAACCATAATTATATGGGCTAAAAATGCCCATATTATCCCAAAGATAAGTTGTTTTTTATAGGCAGGATACCTTCTATGAATATACATTGCAAACCATATATAAACGGGAACAAAAACCAATATTGAAGTTAACAAACCCGGATTATAAGTCCATTTTAGCATGCCCGCAACAATGTGTACAAAAGCGTTGACCAGAATGATCCCGCCCATGGCAAACAAGGGAAAAAGATGTTTGGGGCTTCGCCAAATTGCAAGAAATCCGACCAACCAAACCAAGGACGTATTGATGACGTATACACTTTCCTTGGTGAGTGGATTGATCATCATATCCGATTCGCCCAAGGCAGATCGGATGAAATCATTGTTAAATGTGTAAAATGCGTAGTAATTTCCATATATATCTATCCAGTGCTCTTCAAATTGATGCAGTATATAGGCACATAGCATCAAAATACTTACGAAACGAAAGTTCTTCAATTGGTCCTTTACTGTTTTTTTTTCCAAAAATGAATACAGACCGATCAAGAGAAATGGTATACCATACGTACCGACTTTCATCCAGTGATCAATAAGAAAGCTGTATTGACCCAAGGGCAACCATAGCATACAAAAAAATAAGATCCCGCATACAAGCAAGTTTTTATGGTTCATATATCTAAAACTAATTCATTGAAATTACCAAGTGATTTTCATCCATACTATAAAAAACTTTTTTCCAGTGCCCCTTGATAGTCAAAGGCATTTTCGCTTTTCCCATAACCTTGAATACGTTGCTCAAACAAATCTTTATCAAACCCCTTTAATAAACTTGGACTTTCGGTAATCGGATTCATTTTTTTTGAATAATGAAGATTATTCACATCATCCCGCTGTTCAAAAAGTGAGGGCAGAAAATTCTCAAAAACCCCTACTTCAATAGTGTTATGTGTTAACCAGGCATTCCAAAATTGCTCTCCAAAACTCCCGAGCAATTTCTTATTTATAATTTTGGCCAGGGCGTTTTTTTGATTCGAACCTGCCACTATCTCGTAATGATAGTGAACCCCTATGATCTTTCCGTTTTCAACAATATCCTTGAATCTAATGCTAAGTGCCATGAGATTCCCTATAAACGGAATTTTTCTTCCCATACTCCAGCCATCTTTTGCGTAATAGAAAATCTCCATTGTACTATCAACGGGGTATTTTAAACCATATTTTTCAATTTGCATAGCTTCTTGAATATGGATCTTACCCCCTACCTTGGCGGTTCTTCCAGGTCCAAGTTTTCCAAGAAACCGCACGGAAATATGGTCTGTTGGATGCCATAGATAGTACGCGGGTACCTTTTGCCCTTCATAACCTTCGATGTCATCTAGTGTAACCCGGAGATTTGGAAAGTTTTTGAACCACCAAAAAATCATTTCTGTAGTTACGCCCCGCAATAAAGAATGTTCTAGGACCACACATATTTGGCCTGACCTATTCTTAATATTTTTAAAGTACACCGAAGAAATAGGTTTTAATTCCCATCCAAAATTTCTTGCCTTGGGCACTGTCATTTTTGCCATCCCGTCCTTGATTTAATTTTGGTTTTAAAAATCGAAAAAATACTCGAAAAAAAACTTTAACTTAATTAAGAAATCAATGAAACAATCATTTTTTTTGAAGCTATCCATACATCTTATTTGAAATCGGCCTTAACACCTATCGATGTAAATTGTTGGTTGTTATCCAAACTCTCCAAACTTACATTTTCATAATTAAAACGATAATCCGTAGTGAGTGAAAAAACCTTAGTGAGTTTGAATTCCAGACTTATGTACAACTTAAAAATATAATCTGTGCTTTCTCTGGTAGATTGTAAAAACCACCCATTGGATCTTAATAGTAATTTATCCTTAAAAATTTGGGTGCTTCCGTCATAATGTAGAATCCATCGCAGCATATTTCTTTGGTTTCCAATACGGCTACTATTAACAAAAACAGATTCCGTATATCTATTTTTATAGTACACAGCTGCCGTAGAAAACAATAGTTTATGTCCATTTTTTAGTGTTGGATTATAGGTTATACCGCCTCCATAGCCTAGACGGAATTCTAACTCGTAGCCTAAGTTGGTCTGTAGATCCGTAACTAAAAACGGATACCATTTTTTCCCGTCACCAACAAATAATTTAAACAGCGATAAGGCGTCCCAATTACGGTTCAATACCCTGTCATCCGCATCACTGAACAGGAATCTAAATTGATTCTCGAAACTCCAAGAACGTTTTTGAAAAGTTGGGTTGAACTCAAATTGAAATGTCCTTTGAAATTCTGTTCCACTTGTTAAACTTCCCGATAAATTGAAACTTCCATTAAATCGTAAGGTATCTTGTGGAACCAATTGCCCAAAAACAGCTGTAATGCCTAGTAGCCAAAAAATAAAGATTTTACCCGTTCTTTGAATAATGTTCTTTGTTTTAATTTTTTTAGTTCATCGCTTTTTTAGTCAAAAAAGAAAGGGTTGCGGCCAACACTTCCGCTGGTTTTTCTTCCACGATAAAATGCCCTGCGTCCAATTCTAAAAAGGACACATCTTTCACTTCATTTTTCCAGATTGTTGGATAATCAAAATTTCCTGTATTTGATTGTTTTCCCCAAATCACCAAGGTTGGGACATCGATTTTTATATCGGCATCTGCTTTATCGTGCTCCATATCAATACCTGTACTTGCACGATAATCTTCGCACATGGCATGGAAAGCATCCTCTGTTCCGTTGGTAGCTGCATAATCGTTACCTGCTTCCTCATCATCACCAGCTGTCATTTTAGCAAATGCTCCCGCCTGAGGCCCCATTAGTTTTTCCGGTAAAGGATAAGGTTGTGTCCAAAACGTCCAGGCCCAGAATCTATTGGCGACTTTGTTGTCCATATGTTCCCAAACATAAGTAGCGGGAATTATGTCCATAATGATCATTTTTTTTACCGCTTTAGGATAATCCTTAGCCAATCTTCTGGCGGTATGAGACCCTCTATCATGCGAGGCAACCGAAAAGAAATCATATCCCAATTCTTTCATTAATGCTATTTGGTCTTTCGCCATGCGCCGTTTGGAATAATCACCTTCCCTGGGCTTATCACTTCTGCCATAACCGCGTAAATCCGGTATGACCACGGTAAAATTTGCGGTAAGCTTTGGTCCCAAATGACGCCACATCACATGGGATTCCGGCGCACCGTGCAGCAATAACAACGGTTCCCCGGAGCCCCC
>JBCBZE010000335.1:0-3781 GCA_039815505.1 Bacteroidota bacterium
CTTGGTTTAAGGGTTTAAGCTGTTTTACATCGGTATACCAATCGAACACCTTATGTCTGATATATGGATAAATTAGTGCGGTGAATATTTGCCCTATTCCTCCTGCAATAATTACCCAATTGGGAATGTTTATTTTCATTTCTTTGAAGGTTAGTCAACGACTTGACACACAAATCGATGGTTTTGGGGAAATATAACGAAATCACCAGACTTTCAGATATGAATATAGGTTTAAGTTATTCTAGGTTTTTTCTTGGAAAGAGCATCAGGAGACCCTAATCAGTTTTCTTATAGTCTAATAGCACTTGTAATTTAGGTTGTACTAATATTTTGATGTGCACACCTCGACAGCTTGTGATTTGCCATAGCCTTGTGATAAAAAATATCTAAAACCCAATCTGATATGCTTCCCTGGGTTCTGTAACTCTAGGGTGAACGTTCGCAACGCGCGGTGAAAAGGGGGATAAGGTATTGCGCTCTGGTTCTTTGAATTAGCGGAGGACTAACCGATATTCACGATTCCGGAAAAAAAATACTTCCCGGTAAATCCCACGAAAATCATTTATTCCTGCCCCATATTGTATGTAGGTGCCTATTTTTAGGGAACTATATACAATTACAAACGACTACAAACGTTTACAAACGAAAATAAATAATTCCTAACCGAATCCATTGTGTTTTGGGCCATAGGTTTGCCCTGTCGGATCAAGGAGGTTCGATAGTATTAACTGTTTAACATTAAATTTTATTCGTATGAACGCACTTAGAAACAAAGTACAGTTGATTGGACATTTAGGGCAAGACCCTGAAATCGTTAACCTGGAGGGCGGAAGTAAACTGGCTAAATTTTCCATTGCCACAAACGAGAGTTATCGCAACGCCAAGGGAGAGAAAGTAGAGGATACCCAATGGCACAACATCGTAGCTTGGGGCAAGACGGCGGAAATTGTGGAGAACTATTTGGTAAAGGGAAAGGAAGTGGCCGTGGAAGGAAAGCTGGTACATCGCTCCTATGCCACCAAAGAAGGTGAAAAACGCTACATCACAGAAGTAAAATGTAATGAACTATTGATGTTGGGTAAATAAAGGTAGTTTAGCTATTATCGAGAAAAGGGGGCCAAAGGCCTCCTTTCTTTTGTTAAGTACGTCCTTATCATAAAATCAAGAAGACCTTATACAAAGCATAATAACTGCTAACATGGAGACTATCGTCGGTTACAAGTTTCCTTTTAGTATTCGTATGGGGAATGGCATACCCGTATAGCCTCTATGCCAGATACCAGAATAAATAATCGGTCTTTCGGATAATGGTTAGGCTACTTTTTGTAGAAGGTCAAAACAAGGACAACGACCGCATCGCTTCTTTTCACTTTTTTTATACTTCTCACAGCATTTGGTCTTACAACCTTGGGGGACCATTTTTTTAAGAAGGGCCTTTTGCTCTTTTTTGAAAGCTTTTTTCAGCTTCTTCTTTTCTTTTTTAGTCGTTTTTTTGCTTTTGGCCACCAGAAATGTATCTATGGGCCAAAAATAGTTATTTTAATTAAATCTAAATAAGAAGAAATGTTAAAACTTACACGGTAGGGTCGGAGGCAGCGCTATCGGCCGTAATCAACTGTACGTCGCGATCAAATAGGTATAAACCGCCTTTATCATTTCCGATAAGGTTTATTTTATCCAATATGGTGCGTGCCAAAGCTTCTTCTTCTATTTGTTCCGCTACGTACCATTGTAAAAAGTTATGTGTGGCATAATCTTTTTCCTCCAAGGTTACATGCACTAGTTCATTGATGCTTTTTGAGACAAAAATCTCATGATCGTATAGTTCTTGGAACATTTTTTGGAAGGAGCCAAACTCGGTCTTCGGTGCGTTTAGTACAGAAATTTTCGCATGTCCTCCACGCTCGTTCACGTATTTAATCAATTTAAGCATATGCATACGTTCCTCATCGGAATGTGCATACATAAAACCGGCAATACCTTCCAGACCTTTTAATTCTGCCCAAGAGGCCATGGATAAATATACCTGAGAAGATTCTGCTTCTATTCTGATTTGATCGTTCAATGCCTTTTCCAATTTCTTTGATAACATAATTTCCGATTTTAGGATGCTGCAAAATTACATAAATATAACATACAAAAGATAGCTATAAGCCGTATTAAAAATTACCGATAAGCCCTACCTGTCCTATACCAAAGTTAAGATTCCAACTTATTTTTTTTTCTTCGGTAGTGTACTTTTCTTCATATTTACGATCCAAATACCTGTCAATGGACTCCACCGTAAAAATACTGATGGCCACCCCAAGGGCCACATCCGTTAACCAGTGTTCCCCGTCCCATAAACGCGATACACCGGGAATGAGCCCTACTGCATAAATGCCGCCTTTTACCCATGGACTTCTAAACTGCTTGCCAATGGCATAGGCATTGGAAAAGGACAACATTACATGGCCCGAGGGAAATGAATGATAGATCCTATCGGAGTTAAAAGGGTCAAAAGTATCCTTACCTTTTTCACCCAAAGGGCGAGCCCTCCCAATGACAGACTTGGTAATTTGTTGTAACAGACCTGTGGCCGTTGCAGAGGACAATAATAGCACACCGGTACGTCTTAATTTCTTATCCTTGGCAAATAGGCCTGTAAGGTATACCCCGCCGGTAAACATATAATTGTATTGCGGACTCCCATAGTCTGTCCCAAACTTCCTAATAAATTTGGGAACTCCTTCCTGTTGGTTTCTGGAAAAATCCGAAGTTTCCTCATCAAAAATGTAGAGGAGGCCGGTTCCGGCCAAAGTAGCGCCAAAAGTACCCCATTGCTTGTCTTTCCAATGTAAAGGCCTGCTGTACGCGTATCCCATACCACCAAATACATTACCGATGTCATAGGTAAATAACTGCCAAGTGTTCTTTTGGGGAGGGTCTATAAAATCCTGACCATGGGTATTTACCACAAGAACAAAAAAAAGTAGGTAGAGATGCTTCATATGTTGAGTAGGGATGAACCCGTAAAAGTACAACCAAAACCAAGATATAAAATGTTATGGTAAACTTAAAAAAAGGATGGTGATATGTTAAAATGTGCTTAGGCTAGAAGTAAATTTCTTGTGCCAGCCGAAAGGTATTGGCATGTGCATCTACAATAATCCTTATATCTGGCGAATAGCCTCCACCCATACTGCATTGAACGGGTATTTGATGTTCACGGCAGCTTTCAAGTACAAATCTATCCCGTTGTTTACACCCTTCCACACTAAGGCCCAAGGTACCTAACTTATCGCTTGCAATGATATCTACACCACAGAGATAAAAAATAAAATCTGGCTGTACCTGTTGGATCAATTTTGGTAAGGTATTGGTAAGAATCGATAGGTATTCATCATCTTGGGTTCCCTTTTCAAGGGCAATGTCCAAATCCGATTTTTCTTTTTTGAAAGGATAATTACCTGCTCCATGCATGGAAAAGGTAAATACGGAAGCGTCTTTCCGAAAGATTTCCGCAGTACCATTCCCTTGGTGCACGTCCAGGTCTACGATAAGTATTTTTTTGGCAAGACCTTTTGCTTGTAGGTATCGTGCGCCTATGGCCTGATCGTTCAACATACAAAAGGCTTCGCCACGATCGGTATAGGCATGATGCGTGCCTCCGGCAATGTTCATGGCAATGCCATACTCCAAGGCAAACTCACAAGCCTTCATGGTACCATCCGCAATAATGCGTTCGCGTTCTACCAGATCTTCCGTTAAGGGGAAACCTATTTTTCGCGCTTCCCGTGGC
>JBCBZE010000239.1:0-5581 GCA_039815505.1 Bacteroidota bacterium
AATTAGCTCCCAAACTTTTTCTACCTTCGTAACACCAAAACCAAGCCTTTGAAAGATACGTTGAAACATAGGGGTATGCGTAATAAATTGGCCGATTCCCTGATAGAAAAAGGAATAGCCGATAGTTCGGTAATAGATGGTATACGAACCATTCCCAGACATTTGTTTTTGGACAGTAGCTTTGAGGATCATGCCTATCAGGACAAGGCATTCCCGATCGCCGCCCATCAGACCATTTCGCAACCGTATACCGTAGCGTTCCAAACAGCATTGTTGGCCTTAAATCCCAATGATAAGGTATTGGAAATTGGTACGGGAAGCGGCTATCAAACCGCAATGTTGTTACACTTAAGGGCCAAAGTGTATACTATAGAGCGTCAGTTGGCACTGTTTAAAAAGACGAAACTTTTTTTTCAAAAAATGGGTTACCGCCCTAAGAAGGTTATTTTTGGCGATGGTTACAAAGGTCTCCCGGAAGAAGCTCCTTTTGATGGTATTATCGTAACGGCAGGGGCGCCGCAGGTACCCAAACCTTTGATGTCACAATTAAAGATTGGTGGAAGGCTGGTGATTCCTGTCGGAACAGATGAACAGATCATGACGCTATACCTGCGTAAATCCGAAAAAGAGTTTGAGAAAAAAGAATTGGGTGCTTTCCGTTTTGTCCCGCTTTTGGAAGATAAGAACTAGGCTACTGATTGAATATGCCCAATAACTGAAAACCTATGGTAATCCCTCTTTCCTTTACACCTCCAAAGTTACTTTGTACATAGTCCAATCTAAAAAAACGGAATTTCTTCCACCCTAGATTACTCAGCCCTATACTAAATTCGGAATAAGGTCTGTTATCCGTAGTGGATAGCAAATGTCCCCCAAGGACCAAATTGGAATTCAAGGTATTCAACAAGGGAATTTTACCCATGATATAACCTTTGAAATTATGCTCCGCATGCACCTCAAAATAATCTTGGTTGGTACTGAGGTCATAGTAGGGAAGCAAGTGAAAGGAATTTAAATAGTAACCCGTGCCGACATGCGTTTGATTACCGTTGAAATGCTGATAATCTACAAAGGAAATAGCATCGGCGTCTAAAAAAGTACCCCCCCTAAGGTTATAGGAGAAGTCCCCTTTATCGCCAATCGTAAAGTTATGGGCCAATCGTATTTTAAGTTGGTCAAAATTATAATCCCCATTACTGGCCGCGAATCCTTTTTCATAGCCCAAGTAGAGTGTTGGGTAGTCATTGAAAAGATTAAATTTACCATCGGGATAGTTTAGATACTTTTGTCCAAATCGGATTCTGGCGTTTATGTTGAGCTTTAAAAGGTCTTGATCATCGATGGCGGCATTTTCAAAATCATTGGGATCCAACGGATTGTTGGAGGTGAATTGATCATTATCATCGCCTATAAGTACGTAATCGGTGGTGTTGAATACCGGTTTTCTATCCTCGTAACCAAAATTGGTAAAAAGATAAATACCGTTAACGACTTCCTGGGAGTAAAAAATGTTTGCAAAGGTTCTGCTATAGAACTTGGCAAAATTATCCTCGAAAAACAACGTACTAACACTGTTGATTACCGGCCATATGGGATTGGAAGCATTAAATTGGGCCAATTCATTACCACCGCTAAGTCGCAGTCGGGGCCTAGAAAAGTTATTGAAGCGGTAGGAGACTTCGCCTTTTATACGAAGTCGCTTATCGGAGATGCCATAGTCCATATCGGTATTTATATTGAACCGAGTGCCTTGTTCTTCATTCAATTTTAGATAGTCCAGCCCAAATCCGGTATGCCAACCTTGTACGGTATTAAAATTTGTTTTTCCCAACGGACTCTCAAAACGGTAATAGGTATCCTTGAACGTGTTATCGTAAGAATACCCAAAGAATAGGGAGCCCAAGGTAATTTTATTGTTCTTGGCGTCCACGGAATCCAAGTACTTTTGGGATTTGCGAATAATTTGTAGGCTATCCTTTACCGTATAGTCTACGGATTCTTCTATGGTAAGGGGTACGGAACGTACTTTTTCCCAATAAAGGCTGTCTTTTTTATTGGCCTCTTTTTCAAAGGAAACCACTTCGTTTCCAAAATCTTTTTTTGCAAAGCGAGGCTCAAGATCGTAATTTTTATAACCCGAGGTAAACCTGCCCTCACCTTCAACGCCAAAAATACCATATTGAAAGTCAATACTTTGTAAAACCTTTATCCAAAGACTATCTGCCCTTGAAAAGTTAAAGCTTTGCTTTAACAACAGGGTATCCACCACAAAAACCTGTGCCTGTTCCCCGGTGACCGTGAGGTCCGTGGCATAAATGGCCCATTGGTCTTCCACGATGTAGATGGTTCCGGTAAATACCTTGTCCTTAGGCCTTTTGGGAACAACGGCAATTTGATTTATAAGGTTGTTGTTATCATCATAAAAGGTACCCAACAATTTATACCTGTAGTAGTTAAAGGCATTGTCCGCAATAGGGGAAATGAGCCTGTTGCCAAATTCCACGGTATTGTTGTAATACGAAATATCTACATCTGAAGCATTGTTAAAGCTGAACCCATTATCGTCCCCGCTTACTTTTGAGGCTATTATTTTTTCCTTGTATTCCTTTTTATACTTTGCAATTTTGGAAATTGTTTCCGATAAATAGATAATACCGGACCGTGTGGAGTCCAATCCTCCGCCAAAATCGCCCAAATCCTGCCCTAAAATTTTTTCCGGGGCGTTCTTTATCTTTATAAGACCCTTGGAATAAAAATCGGCCGTATAACTTTCCAGTTTTTTTAGGTATTCCTTTCTTTTGGAAATGGCCCCCCTTATAATTCTGTTGGCGGGATTATCACTGGCGTTCACTTCCACGCCTTCCAAAGAAACGTTTTCTTCCATCAAGGATACGTCCAAGGTATACGGAAAAGAGTCAATGCTAATGGTTTTCTTGAGGGTTTTGAACCCCAAATACTTAAAGATTACGGTATACGTCCCTTTTTGGAGGAGATCTAGTTCATATTTTCCGTTGTCATTGGTGGTGGTACCATTTACCGTACCTTCCAAGTAGATGTTTACGAAAGATAAAGGAGTGTTGTTTTGGTCGGTGACGAGGCCGGTTACCTGGGCATGGGTAAAAAAGCATAAAGAACAGAACGTAAAGAGGGACAGCTTAAATTTCTTCATGCAAGGGGTTTTAATTGCGTAGACGACAAAAATGCGTAAGAAGTTGCCTGTAACCACATGGCATTGGGAAAAGATTAACAATTTAATTATTGAAGTTCTTTTTGATCCGGGCCAAGTTCTTCTTATTGTCCCGATCTTTGATGGTTTCCCTTTTATCGTATAGTTTTTTACCACGTGCCAAGGCTATTTTAATTTTGGCAAGTCCTTTTTCATTGATAAAAAGGTGAAGTGGAACAATGGTCAGTCCCGTGTTTTTGACTTCTTTCCCAAGTTTTTTAAGCTCATTTTTGTTCAATAACAGCTTTCGTTCCGCTTTTGGCCTATGATTGTAGTGGGTGCCATGCATATACTCATCGATCTGCATATTGATTACAAAAAGCTCCCCATTTTCATTGAATTCACAGAAACTTTCAGAAATGGATGCCTTGCTCAACCGAATGGATTTTATTTCCGTACCAGATAGCACGATACCTGCGGTATAGATATCCAATAACTCATATTCAAATTTGGCTTTTCTGTTCTTTATATTAACGTTTTTCTGCATGGTATCGCAAAAATAGGAACAAATATGCGATATGCAATTCATGGAAAATAGAATAATTATGAGCACCTTTGTAGGATGTATTTTTTGAAAGCTTCCTAGACGTGATGGTTATGAAAAAAATAGTGTTATTGCTTGTGCTCGTTTGTGTATTTTCTTGTCAAGAGAAAGAAAAGGAGGTCCTTTCCGCTCAAGATATCGTAGACCGATCTATAACGGTGAGTGGTGGCAACTTATATGAAGAGCGCGAGATATCCTTTCGTTTTAGGGAAAGAACCTATATATCCAAGCATATAAACGGCCATAAAGTATTAAAACGCATTACCAAAAATGATTCGGCCGAGGTTATCGATGTAAAGACCAATACGGGTTTTACGCGTTCCATGAATGATAGTCTGGTACAACTAAGCGATTCCATGGCCAACAAATACGCCAATTCCGTAAACTCTGTACATTACTTTGCAAAATTGCCCTACGGCCTTAATGATCAGGCGGTAAATAAGGAGTACCTGGGTGAAACAGAAATGAACGATACGGTTTATTATAAAATAAAAATCACTTTTGATCAAGAAGGGGGAGGAGAGGATTTTGAAGATACCTATGTGTATTGGTTTAACAAAGAGACCTTAAAACCCGATTATTTGGCCTATATCTTCCATGTGGATGGAGGAGGACTTCGCTTTAGAAAGGCCTATAATGAAAGGTATGTCAATGGCATACGATTTGTGGACTATGAAAACTATAGGGCCAAGGACACCGATGCGTCCATTATATCAATAGATAGTCTGTACATGAAGGGGGAATTGGAATTATTGTCTAAAATAGAGCTGAAGGATATATTGGTCAATTCTTGACCCAGTCTATTTTAAGTCTGGTATCTATAACGGTATCGCCCACAACCTGAACGATGAACAGGCTGCTGTTGTCCGAATCGTCCATGGGGTCATATTTTTCTTCGGCGATCATTTTGTTCACAAAATCCGGAGTGGTGTTGCTATGCCCTACGACCAATACATTTTTACCCAAATTGGTGGTTTTAAATTCTGCAATGTTCACGTCTTCCGGACTATAATAGGTAACGGTAATATCTTTTTTAACGGATGTAGGGGCGGCGGTCATTGATGTGCGTTCGTAATCCGTAGTATAAATGGCATCCAAGTCCACATAATCCAAAACTTCCGCCCATTTCATGGCTCTGCCCAACCCATCTTGGGTAAGTTCCGGATCTACATTTTCGGCATCGCTCCTGTCTTTTTCGGCATGTCTGATAAAATAAAAGGTAGAAATTACACCATCATCAGTGTCAATTGGAGCTTTTTCTTCATCTTTACAGGCCATAAGGCATGTTAATAAAAAAGCAAAACTTAGAAGTTTGATAGTTTTCATAATTGGTTTGTTTACATACATTTGACCATATGCTATAATTTAACAGAAATTACGTGAAAATAGTATGTAAACTCCCCCTTTTTTTGTTTTTGACCTATGACAAAGTTGCACTTCATATTTCTTTTTTTGTTGGGTATCATGGTTTCCCGTGGGCAAGATGTAGAACTTCCGCCGGATTTACGGCAACACAATCTAACAGAATATAATGCTAGTTTGTTTAGCCCGGTTTTTTCCTTGGATAGAAATAATCCGGAATCCATTGCCTTGTGGAGTCGGTGGCAATGGCAGACCATAGATGGTGACCCTACCACTATATTTCTTAATTATACCAGGCGTTTGGATATACAATCGGCCATAGGCGGTGGTTTTTTCCAACATAACACAGGTGTTTTTTTAAATACCGGGGGGGTATTGAATTATGCCTATGCCCTAAACTTAAAATCGAATGCGCAGATTTCTTTTGGAATCAATCTTTTTGGTTTTCA
>JBCBZE010000053.1:0-13672 GCA_039815505.1 Bacteroidota bacterium
CCGGATTTTGTACATGTCTTACACAATGGGAAAATAGTAAAATCCGGCACTAAGGAATTAGCATTGGAGTTAGAGGAAAAAGGATACGATTGGATTAAGAACGAAGCTGTAGTATAATTATGGCACGCAGTTGTAGTTTGCAGAGAAAAAATACTGCTCACTAAAAATATATAAAGATGGATTTAAAGGAAAAGTTGGTTTCTTCTTTTTTGGCGTTTGAAAGCAATGTGGACGTGGACCATCCTGTACACGATATTCGGTCAGAAGCCCTAAAGAATTTTGAAGGCAAGGGCTTTCCGTCAAAGAAAGATGAAGCTTGGAAATATACCTCGTTGAACAACCTTCAAAAGGTAGATTTTAGTATTTTCCCTAAGGAAGAGAATGCTTTGGAATATAGGGAGGTAAAGAAGTATTTTCTGCATGAGATAGATACCTATAAGATTGTTTTTATAGATGGAATTTATAGTTCTTATCTTTCCGAGACTACCCATGACGGTGTGGACATATGCTTGATGAGTTCGGCGCTTACCAAACCCATGTACAAACAGATTATAGATGTATATTTTAATAAAGTAGCTTCCACAGAGGAATCATTGACTACTTTGAATACGGCATTTAGTCGTGAAGGGGCCTATATTTATATCCCTAAAAATAAAATGCCCAAAAAACCGGTAGAGATTTTACATTTCTCTACTGGAAATGAAGCATCTTTAATGTTACAGCCCCGTAATTTAATTGTTGTTGAAGAGAATGCAGAGCTTCAGGTCATAGAGCGACATCAAAGTCTTACGGCCAATGAGGTGTTGACCAATTCCGTTACGGAAATATTTGCTGCCAAAAGTGCTATTGTTGATTATTATAAGATTCAGAACGATGCCGGAACCGCTTCCTTAATAGATAATACCTATATCAACCAAAAAGATAAAAGTGACGTAAAGGTGCATACGTTTTCCTTTGGGGGAAAACTTACCCGAAACAACCTTAACTTTTACCAAAATGGGCAGTTTATGGACTCTACCATGAAGGGAGTTACTATTCTGGGAAAAAAACAACACGTAGATCATCACACATTGGTACACCACATAGAACCCAATTGTGAGAGCCATCAGGATTATAAGGGAATTTATGGAGAAAACGCTACGGGAGTGTTTAATGGAAAAATCATCGTAGATAAGATTGCGCAAAAAACGAATGCCTTTCAGCAGAATAATAATATTTTAATAAGTGATAAGGCCACGATCAACACCAAACCGCAATTGGAAATTTTTGCTGATGATGTAAAATGTTCCCATGGTTGTACCATTGGTCAGTTGGACGAAGAAGCACTTTTTTATCTGCAATCCAGAGGTATTCCAGAGAAAGAGGCAAAGGCGTTGCTTATGTACGCATTCGCGAATAATGTTTTGGAAAGTGTGCGGATTCCCGAACTTAAAAGTCGAATCAATAAATTGATTGCCAATAAACTGGGCGTTCGGTTAGGGTTTGATTTATAATGACTTTAAAATACTTGGCTTACCTACAGGTAGGGAAAGCTGGTTAAAAACCTTCCCCCTTGGATAGTATTTGAGCCTTCCATTTTTATGCTATGATACAAATTGCACCAGATATAGATACCATTCGTAAGGATTTTCCCATCCTCAATAGAGAAGTGAACGGAAAACCGTTAGTTTATTTGGACAATGCCGCTACATCCCAAACCCCAAAACAGGTGATAGATGTTATGGTAGATTATTATAGTAGTTACAATGCCAATATCCATAGAGGGGTACATGCACTTTCCCAAGAAGCTACGGATGCCTATGAATTGGCAAGGCAAAAGATCCAGAAGCATTTTAATGCAGCGAAACCGGAGGAAATCATATTTACTTCGGGAACGACCCATAGTATTAATTTATTGGCGAATGGATTTTCGGCTTTTTTAAAAGAAGGCGATGAAGTATTGGTTTCGGCCATGGAGCATCATTCCAATATTGTACCCTGGCAAATGTTGTGTGAAAGAACGGGTGCTGTTTTAAAGGTTATCCCAATGAGTTTGGATGGGGAGCTATTAATGGACGAATACCGGTCATTACTATCCAATAGTTCCAAGTTGGTTTTCTGTAACCATGTTTCCAATGCCTTGGGAACTATTAATCCCATAGAGGAAATTATTGAAGAAGCACACAAGGTGGGGGCTGCGGTTGTATTGGATGGAGCTCAGGCGGCACCCCATATCAAGGCCGATGTTCAAAAGTTAGACGTTGATTTCTATACCATTTCCGCGCATAAAGTATGTGGCCCAACCGGGGTCGGGATGCTATATGGCAAGGAAGAATGGTTAAAGAAATTGCCTCCCTATCAGGGCGGAGGGGAAATGATTGCCGAGGTTACCTTTGAAAAAACCTCCTATGCCGATTTGCCCCATAAATTTGAGGCGGGAACCCCCAATATCTGCGGAGGGATAGCTTTTGGGGCAGCTTTGGATTATATGAACTCCATTGGCTTAGATGCCATTGCACAATATGAACAAGAACTGTTGGTATATGCTACCGAACAGCTACTTTCCATTGAAGGCCTAAAGATCTATGGTACCGCTAAAAATAAAACGTCCGTAATCTCCTTTAATATAGAAGGTATTCACCCATACGATATAGGAACTATTCTGGATAAATTAGGCATTGCCGTAAGGACGGGACACCATTGCGCACAACCCGTGATGGATTTTTTCAAAATACCAGGAACGGTACGTGCCAGTTTTAGTTTTTACAATACCAAGGAAGAAGTGGATATTTTAATAGAAGGTGTTAGGCGGGCCAAGTCAATGTTGCTTTAAAACGGTTGAATAGCTGATATACAAATTGTACTTTTGAGTAAAATTTGCGAATGACCATAAAAAAAATACAAGAGGAAATAGTGGACGAGTTTTCACTATTCGATGATTGGATGCAACGGTATGAGTATATGATAGAATTAGGTAAATCCTTGCCGTTGATCAAAGAGCAATATAAGACAGAAGACAACATCATAAAAGGCTGTCAGAGCAAGGTCTGGGTACATGCGGAGTTGGATAATGATAAGTTGGTTTTTACGGCAGATAGCGATGCTATTATAACCAAAGGAATTATTGCAATTTTGATACGCACATATAGCAATCAAAGACCTAAGGATATCATAGATGCGGATACTGAATTTATTGATGAAATTGGACTCAAGGAACATTTATCCCCTACTAGGGCCAATGGTCTTGTAAGTATGATAAAGCAATTAAAGTTGTACGCCATAGCCTACCAAACACAATTAAATTAGTACGGGACAACAGATTATATGTTTAGAAGCTTATAAACAAAATTGAACCTAAACATCTAAACGCTAAAAAATGAGCGAAACAATTATAAATACCCAAGAACTGGGAGAGAAAATAGTGAATGTATTAAAGACTATTTATGATCCCGAAATCCCCGTAGATATCTATGAATTGGGACTCATATATGATGTTTTTGTAAACGAGGATAACGATGTTAAGATATTAATGACATTAACTTCGCCCAATTGTCCAGTGGCGGAAACACTTCCTGTTGAGGTAGAAGAGAAAGTAAAGTCTATCAAAATGGTTAAGGATGCCGAAGTTGAAATTACTTTTGACCCACCTTGGACCCAAGACTTAATGAGCGAAGAAGCCAAATTGGAATTGGGAATGTTATAAATCCCTTATTTGTTGTTCCTGTGTACATAGGAATTAAAGGTAAATCACTATGTCCGAAAAATTAGATTACACTACAGAACCTATAGTAAACCGGGTTAGTCAAAGTAAACTGGTGACTTTTGATTTGGAAGATCATTATCCGGAAGGGGAAAGGGTACTTTTGGATATCAAGGATTGGTTATATGAGGGTTTTATTCTAAAGGAAAAAGAGTTTAGGACATTTATTTCCGAACATCTTTGGGAACAATACAAGGAGAAATATGTAGCCCTTTACTGCTCTACCGATGCTATTGTTCCCGGATGGGCCTACATGCTGATCACTACAAGGTTACAACCCTACGCCAAAAAAGTTGTTGTGGGAAATCTGGAACAATTGGAAACTACACTTTATCAATCGGTAATCAACCAATTGGATGTTTCTGATTTTAGGGACAAACCAGTGATTATTAAAGGATGCAGTAACAAGCCCGTACCTCCGAATGCCTATATTTGGCTTGTTTCAAAAATACAGACGGTAGCCAAAAGTGTCCTGTATGGGGAAGCTTGCTCATCAGTACCTCTTTACAAAAGAAAATAGTAATTCCTATTTCTTTTTAGTCAACAATTCTTACTTTTGGACTCCATTAACGATTAAATTAAACACTAAACATTATGAGGAAAATAGTATTCACCGTACTATCGGTATGCGCACTTACATTTGCGCAAGCGCAGACAGCGGAAGAACTAAAGGAAAAATTAGGCCCTAAAAAGGATTCGATAGCCGCCATACAGGGAAGAGTAGATGCCATACAGGCGCAAATAGATGCATTGCCGGGATGGAAAATAGGTGCTTTTGGAACCATCGGCGGTAGTATTTCCGGATTTAATAATTGGTTTTCCCAAGGGACACCCAATAATTCTGCAGGGAATATCGGTTTTACCGTAAACGGATATGCCAACTTACAGGAAGAAAAGTTTTTCTGGAGAAACGCGGCCAATATCAACCTACAATGGGTGAAGTTTGATGATGAGGACGACCCTACCGATGATGATGGATTTAAAGAGGCCACCGATGTCTTCAATATCTCCTCCCTTTATGGACGTAAGTTAAGCGAGAAGTTTGCCATTTCCGGTTTGGCCGAATATAGGACCACCATATTGGACAACTTTAACGACCCTGGTTATTTAGACCTTGGTGTAGGTGCCACTTGGACCCCTATTACGGATTTAGTGGTGGTTATCCACCCTTTAAATTATAATTTTGTCTTTAGTGAAGGAGATACTGTTTTTGAATCTTCCCTGGGGGCCAAAATTGTGGCCGACTACACCAGAAAAATAGGAAAAATTAATTTTAAGACGAACCTTTCCGCATTTCAGAGCTATGAAAGCTCGGATTTGAGTAACTGGACCTGGATCAATTCCTTTGGATATACGTTGTTCAGTAAAATTGGAGTAGGGTTTGAGTTTGGTTTAAGGAGCAATAAGCAAGAAGCGGTTAATTTTGCGCAAGCAAATGTTGCAGACGGTGTGGACCCCAATACAATTACTTTCGACAATGTAGATAACGATTTGCAAAGCTACTGGCTTTTGGGCCTTAACTATGCCTTTTAAGAAGATTGATCGTATAACATAAAAAAGCCCCGCTATAATTAGCGGGGCTTTTTTTGGTTAAGTAGGTTTGGTAATTTGGTTTGGTTTGAGGCCAAGCATTTTTGAGGTTAAGTCAGCGTTTAATTTGGGGTTAAACACTATCACTTAATTACAATGTAAAGATAGGTAGATGGTCGTCAAGAATTAAATTTATGTTGTCAACCCGGCACTTCATGTGGTGTAAATTTTAACGGTATAATTTCTTCGATGAAATACATCCCTTTATTGGTTCTATTCGGATTTTAAACACTTTTTGTTTTAATATAAATAAATATATCAAATAAAAAAACCCTCCATATGGAGGGTTTTTTTATAAAGTAGGTCTGTAAAATTTGGTAGTACTCTAAGCTTTTTAGGTCAAGTGTCGATTTGGGGAATCAAACACTTTTTTCGGTTAAGTTCAACAGTTTAATTTGGGGTTAAACACTTTCACTTAATTACAATGTAAAGATAAGTAGAGCATACAGAATGACTAAATTTTTGTTGTGAACGAGCGTTAAAGCGTTGTGAAATAATTAACAGTTCAATTTATCCGATGAAATACCATGCCTTTATCGGTTATCGGTTTTAGTATTTATCCAAA
The DNA here is from genome assembly GCA_039815505.1 of Bacteroidota bacterium. GTDB lineage: Bacteria > Bacteroidota > Bacteroidia > Flavobacteriales > Flavobacteriaceae > CANLWN01. Next base: position 5,895 of record JBCBZE010000053.1, read on the forward strand.
TGCTCTGGATATAGGAAATTATTATACGGGAAACGGGTCACATGAATATCCCTTATCTCATCATACGCCCTTTTTCTAAACTCGTCCAGATTCCCTTTATGTAATGCAGAGATGAACAATGCCCTATCACCAATTTTTTCCATCCATGTTTGTTTCCATTCTTCGATGGTAAAATGTTTCCTTGTTTTTTCGGTCACTAAATCATCATCATCTATGGTTTCATACCTGTACTGATCTATTTTATTGAACACCATAATGGTTTTTTTGTCAGCACTGTTAATTTCATCCAAGATTTTATTGACGGAGGCGATATGCTCTTCAAAATTTGGGTGGGAAATATCCACTACATGTAATAATAAGTCCGCTTCCCTAACTTCATCCAAGGTGCTTTTAAAGCTTTCCACCAGTTGGGTAGGGAGTTTTCGTATAAATCCTACCGTATCACTCAATAGAAAAGGCAGATTCCCGATAACCACCTTACGGACGGTAGTGTCCAAAGTAGCGAAAAGTTTATTTTCCGCGAAGACGTCGCTTTTACTTATCACGTTCATCAAGGTGGACTTTCCCACATTGGTATAACCTACCAACGCTACACGGACCAATGCCCCACGATTACCTCGTTGGGTTTCCATTTGCCGATCTATTTTCAGGAGCTTTTTCTTAAGAAGCGAAATTCTATCCCTAACAATACGTCTATCCGTTTCTATTTCGGTTTCACCCGGACCGCGCATACCAATACCACCCTTTTGCCGTTCCAGGTGAGTCCATAGTCCGGTCAACCTTGGAAGTAGATATTCATATTGTGCCAATTCTACCTGTGTTCTGGCATAACTGGTTTGGGCCCGTTGGGCAAAAATGTCTAGAATTAAGCTGGTGCGATCTAAAATTTTACAACGCAGCTGCTTTTCTATATTTCGTTGCTGAGCGGGAGCAAGTTCATCATCAAAAATGACCGATCCTATTTCATTTTCATTCACAAAAGCTTCGACCTCCTGCATTTTACCACTTCCGATATACGTTTTTGGATTGGGTATATCTATGCGCTGCACGAAACGTTTGCATACTTCGCCACCGGCGGTATAGGTTAGAAACTCCAGTTCATCTAGATATTCCTTTACCTTTTCATGATTTTGTTGCTGGTTTATTACCCCAATAAGAACCGTTTTCTCATAGGTAATTGCTTTCTTCTCTAGCATGCATCTTAATTAAAGTGCAAATCTAGTAAATACTGGCCAAGCTATTTTGTAAATTAGTACTCCAACCTTAAAAAGCATGATTTTTTCATTTCTCAGGCGAAGGAAATCCAGTAAACTGCACACTATTGTATTTTATAATCTGGAGAACCTTTTCGATACCATAGATGATCCTGACACCTTGGATGATGATTTTACCCCAGCCGGAGCTAAAAAATGGTCCAAAAAACGCTACCGAAAAAAACTGTACAAGTTGGCTAAGACTATATCACAGGTCGGGACGGAATCGAACAAAAGGCTTCCCGTTTTAATTGGTATTGCAGAGGTGGAAAACAAAGATGTTGTTCATGACCTTATAAAATCGGAACCTTTAAGGCAAACGGATTATGCTTATGTACATTATGATTCTCCCGATGAGCGCGGAATAGATACGGCACTTATCTATCACAAAGCATATTTTGAAGTGCTGTATTCCGAACCCATTACACTATTGATTTATGAAGCGGATGGGGAACGAGACACTACTAGGGATATATTATATGTTAAGGGAATACTTAACGGTGAGGAAATACATGTTTTTGTAAACCATTGGCCCTCTAGAAGGGATGGGGGTGTGGAAACAGACTATAAGAGAATAAAAGCGGCCGAGACCGTAAAAGAGTTTATGACCAAAATTGAAAGGGAACATCAAAACCCTAATTATATAATTATGGGTGACTTCAACGATGAGCCCTCATCCAAAAGTGTTCAGACACTGATGCAACTACAATCCTTATATAACCCCATGGAGAAATTACATTCTCCCTACAGAGGTAGCGCAAATTACAGAAGGGGTTGGAGTCTTTTTGACCAAATTATAGTGTCTCACAATTTCTTCAACCACAAAAAAGGAACCCATAGTTTTGCGCACGCCAATATTTTTGATGAAGGATTTTTAAAAGAATGGAAAGGAAAATACAAGGATAGCCCCTTTAGAACGTATGCGGGGAGAAAATACTTGGGGGGTTATAGTGACCATTTTCCCGTTTACATCCAATTAAAGCTAAACACCTAATAACCTTTCTATATCAATAAATTTTTTTCCTTAGATTTTGTAAGATAAAACATCTATTAAACAACACTTTATGTAGTTTTCACAACATAACAACTGCCTTTTGTCGAAAAATAAGCGCTTTTTGTCGATATAATTTGTGAAATTGCATATAATTGTAGTCCAAATCTTACTTGACTACTATGGACTATATTACGTCTATGATAAAATGCGGTTATAAAAACTTCATTATCATACTTCTTTCAGCGGCTTCTTTTGTTTCTTATGGGCAATCCAAACAACAACGTGAGTGGATAAAGCAGCAATTTTCTTCATCTGAAATAATGGCTTTAAAACAAGAGTTTGAAAAAGAGTATACAATAAATAAGGCCTATCTTCAAAAATTAACCCGATCTAAGGGGTTAACGGCTTCGAAAGAACTTTCCAATGGGAACTTCATGGAAATTCAGGATGTAGGATTGGATGGCACCCCTATTTACTATACCACTTTAAACGATAATGTGAGTCAGACCACTAGGGCCGATGCACTATATAGCAATGGTGCTTTGGACTTAGGAATTAATGGGGAAGATATGTTGGTAGGAGTTTGGGATGCGGGTATTGCACGTACCGAACATCAAGAGTTTGATAACAGGGTAACGATGGCCGATGAAAATAGGGAAGTGGGTTTGCACGCAACAAGAGTCATGGGGACCCTTATTGCCTCAGGTATGAAAAAGAAAGCTAAAGGAGTCGCCTTTGCTGCCCGTGCACTCACAAGCGATTGGTCCAGAGACAAAATCGAAGTGGCCGAAGCAGCCGCCAATGGACTTCTGTTATCCAACCATTCCTACGGTATTAAATCCGATAGGGTTCCGTATTGGTATTTTGGTTCTTACTTAAGGGTTACCCAAGATTGGGACAGGTTAATGTTCAATGCGCCATACTATCTAATGGTTACGGCGGCAGGTAATTCCCAACGTTTAGGGCATAATCTGGAACCTATTTATGCAGATTACTCAAAAGGATATGATTTAATGTTGGGCTTCGCAGCTACTAAGAATGGAATTACGGTAGCAGCGGCAAATACCAAAATAGATCGGCAAGGAAACCTTCTAGAAGCGACCGTAGCTAGCTACAGCAGTTTTGGCCCTACCGACGATGGAAGAATAAAACCTGATGTAGCGGGTACGGGATCCAATATATTTACCACCCACTCCAAGGATAACAAAAGTTATGGTGAATCTTCCGGGACCTCCATGGCCGCTCCAGGGGTTACCGGATCCATGTTACTTCTTCAACAGTACTATGAACGTCTTAATAAAACTTTTATGAAAGCGGCCACCTTAAAAGGATTGGTTTTACATACCGCTGATGATGTTGACCAACCTGGACCGGATTACAAGATGGGATGGGGTGTGATGAACTCCAAAAAAGCTGCGGAAACTATTGTAAATATGGAATATAAAAGTATGGTTTCCGAAGAGACCTTGGAAGAGGGAGAAACTTATACAATTACCGTAAATACAAATGGAACAGAACCATTAATGGCCTCTATCTCTTGGACAGACCCGGCTTCCGAAGCTATTAATAAAGGAGCATTAAACGACCCTACCCCTGCTTTGACCAATGATCTGGATATACGTATCTCAAAAGAGGGAGAAACCTATTATCCCTGGAAACTGAGCGCCTTACATGCCACTAACCCTGCGGTAAAAGGTGATAATAGGGTTGATCCTTTTGAAAAGGTTTTACTTAGCGACCCAACCTCTGGCACGTATACGATAACCGTATCCCACAAAGGGAGCCTAAGAAATAGGCTTCAGGATTTTTCAATTATAGTATCTGGAATAAATATTACAGAATGTGATATAGCAATACCTGCCGAAACCACACTTGTGGCAGCCAATGAAACGTCGGTATTATTGTCTTGGGAACCGGTTAAAGATGCTTCTTTTGAAGTTCGGTATAAAGAAGAAAATGCGGGTGAATGGAAGACCCTGGTTACAAGTGAAAATACCATTATATTAGCGGAGTTAATATCTGAAACTCGGTATCAAATACAATTACGGACAAGATGTAGCCAGAATATCACCTCTGAGTTTACATCCCAAATGGCATTTGAATTCATGGGAACGGCGACCAACCTAGATGGCCTGTCTTATTATACCACTTTAACCACCACTTCTGACATAAATTTTTCTGTCTACCCCAATCCAGCGATTGAACGGATTCAATTAGATGGTAATGGGTATGCGAATAATACGGAATACCGAATTGTGAGCACTAGTGGAGTAATGGTAAAGAAAGGGTTTTTGGCAAATAACATAGTGGACGTAGCGGATCTTTCTACAGGCCTATATATCATCAGCATATACGATCTCAACGGTATAAAATCAACCAAATTCTGTAAATACTAGACTTTCCGAATTTCATTATCATGTAAAAGTTCTTCATTGCGAAGGCGGAGAAAAACTTGTGCGGTAGTTATAACATCCAATTCGCAATAGGCAATAATGCGGTCCAGATCATTATCTCTGTAATAAACATCACGTACCATACTACCATCTATATCCTCCTTGGGTGAAGGAATACCCAAAACATGGGCCATAAGTTTTAAGGAAGTATAGTGCTTGTAATCTCCAAATTTCCAGAGTTCCATGGTATCCAAATGTGGTACTTCCCACGGTTTTTTGCCAAACAGGTCTAATTTATAGGGTAAGCTTATTTTATGAATTATCATGCGTCTCGCTATATAAGGAAAGTCAAATTCTTTACCGTTATGTGCACATAATACGTGTTTGGGGTATTGAAAATGGTCATCCAAAAGAGTTTTAAATTCCTTGAGTATAATGGCTTCCTCTCCATGAAATGTGGTAACACTAAAAACACGGATATCTCCCTTATATTTAAAATACCCAACTGAAATACATAAAATCTTTCCAAATTCCGCCCAGATACCGGCCCTATCATAAAACTCCTCGGCGGTAAACTCTTCTTTTCGCTGGTATTTGGATTTTTGCTCCCATAACTCTTGTTTGGACTCATCTAATTCATTGAAACTCTCCCGTTCCGGCACGGTTTCAATGTCAAGAAACAATATATGTTCTAAGTTTATTTTGTACAGCATTTACTAATTTTGCTTTAGAAATAGAAAGCCCCTTAATTCATTAAACTCCAGTGAATCTGATTCAATAATAGAATACCTTAAGCCCGTAAGAATAAGTTGTGCGGAAAGCTTTTCGTTTTTGGATTCAAGCATTAATTCTTTCTTGGGCGCTTTGTCCAATGTATTCCCGTACTTTGTCAAATCCATTAATCTTTGTTTTATTGGAATTATCAAAGAAGCACTGCTATCGATTCTATTCGATAAGCGTATCTCATCTCCGGTTTGATCAAAATAGATATGGTAGCCTCCTATTTTCAATTGGGTATTGTCATAGTCGTTATACAATATGGCCGCAAAATGGTCATATCCCGAGATGGGATAATTATGGACCGTATTCCATTCCGTATAAAGGTTATAGTAGTCCCTGTTCGTATAGGTGGCACCTTCATTGGGGTCTATTTTGATCCCTATGGAATCCAATAATCTTTTGGGGGCATAATAATCGAACGTTGTTTTGGAATTTTCATTGGTGTCCTTACATATATCATACACGTTAAGACCAACGATAGCATCAAGCCGAGAAATAGATTTACGATTCGCCAAATAATCAACTATGGATCTTAATCGATCATACTGCTTTCTAGATACGATGTTCCCGTTTTCATTTGCGGTTCGAAAAAGATGTTCAAATTGCTTTATCTGGCTGTTTGTGGAGATATTGAATGCGCCCCAAAACCCGAAAGATGATAAAATAGCCAGTATAAATAATGAAACGGGCAAGATTCTAAGTTGCTTCTTTTTCCCAAAAAGCAAATAAAGGGTTATTCCTAATATCCACAGTGCAATCGAGAATACAAAATACCGGTTTTCGGTCACTCCATAGTCGTTTATTCTTTTTAAAATCGCTATGAACAATAAGGCTATTAAGGGAATCAGTAAAATATAAAACCACGGGTAGAATCGATTAATGGTCCAGGATTTTATGGTTTTTTGAATTGGATTTACCATTACTTGAACGATAAAACCCAAGAACGCCAAGGCGATGACCAAATAGGATACCCAACCTTTCGGGAGATTCCATTCCAAAACAATTTTTAAACCATAGGCATATAGGATAACAATATATAGAAGTAATAAGGGAATAAGAATGTATTTTACAAAGACTTCCAATGCCTTATTATAATTTATGGTTGTATGGTTCTGGATATCCTTAGGGAAATCGGATAGATAGGTCCATGTATTCACAATACCCAAACAGAATATAAAAAGTTGACCGTACCGCTTACTTTTAATATCTACATCGAAAAGTGATTGTACCGCTACCATTGCCAGGACTAGGCCCAAATAAAGAACCCCGGAAAAAAGAATACTCCTTCCTATGGCAATGCACATAGCTTTTAAATAATTCCAAAAGGCGGTATTGTTCCAGGTGAATATAAAAGGGGCGAAGAATAGGAACAAATGCCCTGCAACTAGGTATAAAAAAAATCTGATGTAGAATTTAGGATCCACATCATACTGGCCCATATCCGGGAGATGCACATAAAATAGCAGCATAAACCCAAGGATGATAAGTTTAAGCCAATGCCATTTTATGGGGTTTTTCAGTTGTTCAATTAAAAACTGCGTGCCTATAAACCAACTTATACCTAACATTAAGGTAAGTAATAATTCGCCATAGGCGTCGAATAACAAATCGGAATCTACATTTATAATTCCAATACATATAAGACTTCCCATAATCGCCCAACTCAGGGTTATTGGGAATCTTTTAAAAGCACTTAGTGCCTTACTGGTAATTTCATCAAAAGAAGGAAAGCCCATAAAAAAGTGTTAACTAAATATACAAACAAAAATAGATCCTCTCCATTTAAGATAACGGCTTACCTAATATACTGTTAATAAACCATGTTATTCATCGAAACCGTAAACCATTATTCAATATAGGTCGTATATACTTCGTTTGAATCTTAAATTGACCCATATACTATCTAAACCCCAATACTATGCTACATACATTTTTAAGAACATTGATTTATCGACCCCATTACGTATTACTGGTATTTTTGTTAGCCCTAAATCTATCATGCTCTGATGATGATATTGTCACCGAGGACGATATGGAGGTAGGAGATGTGCAAGGAGACTCTAACGACGACGATGAAGGAACCAACGATGATGAAGGAACAGACGATGAAGATGGAGATAATGACGAAGGCGGAGATGAAGGAGGGGACAATGGTGATGGTAACGACGATGACGGAAACAACGATGATGGAAACGATGATGGAGGAAACGATGACGAAGGAAACGATGACGAAGATCCGGATAATGGCGATGGGGACCAAGGAGGTTGTACCGATGTGGGGAACTTTGTTTTTTCGGAGAGCAACGGACTGGTGAACGTTGAATTTGAGAACGCGGTGTTCTCTGAAAGTTGGGAAGA
>JBCBZE010000407.1:0-2499 GCA_039815505.1 Bacteroidota bacterium
CCTGCAATTATTATGGGGATTTTTTACAAGAAGATGAACAAGGAAGGTGCCATTGCGGGAATGATAGCAGGTATTGTATCGATGTTATTTTATATGTTGAAGTTTAAATTTGATATGTTCGGCGGTGGAAGTCAAAAAGATTGGTGGTTCGGTATTTCTCCGGAAGGCTTTGGTACTATGGCTATGTTGCTTAACTTTATTGTTGCGATCAGTGTTTCAAAATTCACGATACCCCCGCCTACGGAAGTACAGGAAATGGTAGAGAACATACGAATTCCGGGTAGCCCGGGAGACGTAAATTCGGAAGTATAGGAAAATCGATGATTCGTCCATAAGATCGTCCACATTTAGAGGGAAATGTATACCCAATTATAGAGCTATGAGTAATTACCATATAAAACATTTAGAGGAATATTTTCAAGTCTATCGGAAGTCGGTTCGAAATCCGGAAAGCTTTTGGGAAGAAATAGCGGAGGAACATTTTGTTTGGCGTAAAAAATGGGATAATGTACTTCATTGGGATTTTTCAAAACCTGAGGTAATATGGTTTCAGAACGCTAAATTGAATATTACCGAAAATTGTCTGGATAGACACCTACCCACCAGAGCTGAAAAAACGGCCATCATTTTTGAACCTAATGATCCCAAGGAAGAAGCACAACACATCACCTATAGGCAACTGCACGAAAAAGTCTCCAGAATGGCCAATGTGCTTAAGGAACATGGCATTCGGAAAGGAGATAGGGTATGTATTTATTTGCCCATGATTCCTGAATTGGCCGTATCGGTATTGGCCTGTGCCAGGATTGGTGCGATTCATTCCGTTGTTTTTGCAGGATTTTCTTCCATAGCACTGTCCACTAGGGTCAATGACTGTGATTGTAAAATGGTAATTACCTCGGATGGCTCCTACAGGGGAGGTAAAACAATTGATTTAAAGGGAATTGTAGATGCTGCATTGAAAGATTGCCCCGGAGTAGAAAACGTTTTGGTAGCTAAACGGACCGGTGAAAAAATCGATATGAAATCTGGACGGGACAAATGGTTACAACCTTTACTGGACAAAGCGTATTCGGATTGTGTTGCTGAGATAATGGATGCGGAAGATCCCTTGTTTATACTGTATACATCCGGATCTACCGGGAAACCTAAAGGAATGGTACATTCCTGCGGCGGATATATGGTATATACCGCTTATACCTTCAAAAATATTTTTCAATACCGCGAGAATGACGTCTATTGGTGTACCGCCGATATAGGTTGGATTACCGGACACTCCTATATTGTGTATGGTCCTTTGGCCAATGGAGCAACTACCGTAATGTTCGAGGGGGTACCTTCATACCCGGATTATGGGCGTTTTTGGGAAGTGGTGGAAAAACATAAAGTAAACCAATTTTATACGGCTCCAACTGCCATAAGGGCTTTGGCTAAGGAGAATTTGGATTATGTGGAAAAATATAACCTGTCTTCCCTAAAAGTTTTGGGTACGGTAGGCGAACCCATAAATGAAGAAGCTTGGCATTGGTATAATAATAATATTGGAAAGAAGAAAAGTCCTATTGTGGATACTTGGTGGCAGACAGAGACGGGAGGTGTTATGATTTCTCCTATTCCCTATGTTACCCCAACCACTCCTACATACGCAACTTTACCCTTTATAGGTATACAACCGGCCTTAATGGATGAAGAAGGGAAGGAAATAAAGGGAAACCAGGTAGAAGGTCGTCTATGTATAAAGTTTCCGTGGCCCTCTATGGCCCGCACCATATGGGGAAATCATGAACGTTATAGGGACACGTATTTTTCTGCATATAAAAATACGTATTTTACAGGTGATGGTGCTTTGCGGGATGCCGTAGGTTACTATAGAATTACGGGTAGGGTAGATGACGTAATTATTGTATCCGGCCATAATTTGGGTACGGCTCCTATTGAAGATTCAATTAACGAACACCCAGCTGTGGCCGAGTCGGCCATCGTAGGTTTTCCTCATGATGTTAAGGGAAATGCCCTGTATGGCTTTGTTATTTTAAAAGAATTTGGGGAAAGTCGGGATAGAGATAATTTAAGTAAGGAAATCAACCAACAAATTACCGAACAAATTGGCCCGATCGCCAAGTTGGATAAGATTCAGTTTGTTTCTGGGCTCCCCAAAACAAGGAGCGGTAAGATTATGCGCAGGATCCTTCGTAAAATTGCGGGTAGGGATACCAAAAACTTGGGTGACATCAGTACATTGCTTAACCCTGAAGTAGTACAGGAAATCATAGATAATTCAGTCTAACGGGACGGTTTGGAGCGTTTAAAGCTGATAAAGGAAAAAAGGGCTTGCTCTTAGGGTTCGCCCGGTCTTTATTTCAATTAAAAATAACCATCCAACAGTAATAAATTGCAAACAGCGATAGGAAGATAATTCCGATATAGGTTAAGACCTGTAATCCTTTTTTTGGTCTTGAGTCTTTAGGTAGGTCTTCGCTCATCACATTTTTAAGGTTC
>JBCBZE010000061.1:0-13036 GCA_039815505.1 Bacteroidota bacterium
ACAAGTGTTTGCACTGGAGGTTGGATTCTAGGAAAAACAGGATTATTAAAAGGTAAAAGTGCCACAGGGAATTGGTTTAGAGCTAAAGAGATATTGGCCGAAAACGGTGCGACTTTTACTGGAGAGCGCTACACTCAAGATGGAAAATATTGGACCTCTGCAGGAGTTACCGCAGGTATGGATATGTCATTGGCCATTATGGCTGAATTAACGGGCAAAGACTATACGCAAGCGGTAATGTTAGATATGGAATACGACCCTGAACCACCTATTGAAGGAGGAAGTGTAGAAAAAACAAAACCAGAAGTTTTACAGTTTATGAAGGTAATGTACGCTTCTATGGCCGACCCCCTTTTTGAAGAATTGAGCTCAGAAAAGAACTATTGAGACTTCAAAATATTAATGTGAATTGAAGAATATATAATTTGAAATCAAAACACGTAACAACAAATAAAAGTTTGTTGTGAAAAAATCAGAAATGTTATACCTACGTTGTACCCGTAAACAAAATTCTACAAGAGATACGTACGTTTTTTGTTTACCACATCCTATGTTTAAAGATATTTCTATAGACAACCTTCAATTTCGCAGACTAGATTTTTAGTCTAGCAGTAAAAGACTCTTCAATGGGCTTTTTCAGATTTCATTCAACCTTTTCAAAAAAATTGTTACCTTCTTAGAGCATCTGGAAGGGTTAGCGAAATGGAAAGCTAAAATTGGGGATTGTGTCCAAGACTTGAGTAGTGAAGCTCTTTTCCCGAAGCGTAGTGGTTTCCTGCTTTTTTCAGTAGGAAGCCGTGAAATGCAGGGGAATGTGCTGAATAGTTATCATTATTGATTTGCACTTTGGTGAAAACAAGATATAAGAACTATGCCTAAAGTATTGAATAGGTTAAATGAAAATTATCCTATTTCATAACGTGCAGTTTACGATTTAAAAATCAAAGGTGTTTTCTAAGAGTTGTCGTAAGGATTTCAGGTTGGTCAATCCATAGTAGATGACCTGCATTTTTTATACTAACGAAATTTACTCTGGGAATTTCAGCAGTCCATTTCCGGAAGATATGGTTGCCCATATCGAAACGGTCGTGGTCTCCGATAATAACAGAAACTGGATAGGACTCTTCTTTAAAATCTTCAATAAAATTCCAACCTTCTTCTGGGTAGGTGCTCTCGGTCAATCCATACACGTTGCCCTTATAAAGTGCTCTACCATTATTGAGTCTATTCCATTTACCAATGTCGTACAACATCATATGGGCAAAGTTGATTCGGTTACGTATGGTTGCTTCTTTTGAAGATAGTTTTGGTTGTTCCCGCAATAAATTTTGATGCTTCAACTCGTTATCCAATCTCTCATTTGTAGCAAAACTTTCATAGGCATTTTGGGAGTTTTGTAGTAGTTCCATTTCCTTATCTGGAACTGGATTTTTTAGAAAAGCTGGACTTACCAAAACAAGTTTCTCTATGTGTTCAGGATATCTTTTTGCATAAGCACTTGCCAACACAGAGCCCATAGAATGCCCTAAGAGCGTCAATTTTTGAACTCTTAATTCTTTTCTTAAACGTTCAACATCCTCTATATGATTGTTATAGGTGATTAAAGAGTCTGGAAAAGGCGAGCGCAGCGACCCACGTTGCTCACAAGCAAAGAATTTGTATTCTTTGCTGAGTCCCTTCACCATATCTATCATACCGCTATGTTCCGCACCCCAACCACCGTGAAGTAGCACAATGGTATCTTTCCCGGTGCCAAATTCCCTGACATAGATTTGTGGGTCGGTATTCCAATCTCCTGTTGACAGAAACCAATCTTTCATATATTCTGTATCGCTTTGACTGACTTCTGACTCAAAACTTTGTTGTTTTGCAGGATGTTTTTCAGTATTGCAAGAGCTAACAAGAAAAACTAAAAAGGCGGGGAAACTTATTTCAAAAAAGTATTCGAGTTTAGAATTCATAGTATCGAATCAAATAGTTATTAAAAAAGAGTAAAATTATTCTCTTTTGTTACAGTTTGCCTTAGTGGCATTAAGCATAGTCAAATTCGTTTAAACTATTGACTTATGCAGTAATCGATTGTAATTGGAAATGATAATTATTGAGATGGTTACTGATATAAAAAGAGTTATTATGGGCAATAGACTAATAGTACTGTCTATAGATGATTTGCCAATTACAGTCGCTATGGTAAAAGTCAGAACCAGTGCTATCGCGGTAAGGAAATAGTATAGGGACTTTCTAAGTTTAGATGCTATTTCATTTTTGAATTCATTTCTCAATCGGATAGCATCCATCAGGTTATTTTCAAAGTGCTCGGGTAATTTTTTGCGCTCAGCATTTTTGGCAATTGATTTAATAAAATCATCTTTAAACTCGTTTTCTTCCTTATGCATAACTTATTTATTTTTCCAGATTTGACGTATACTTTTTCTAGCTCTATGCAGAATCACTTTGGTATTGGCTTTTGACCAGCCTGTTATTGCAATGATATCAGTAATGCTCAACTCTTGCAGATAAAAGAGTTCTATCGCCAGAGACTCCTTCGAATCTAAAAGCGATAACACTTCGTTTATTTTTTCTGTTTGAATTTCTGACACATATTCAATCTGTTCTTCCATTATGGCATCGCCCTGTTCTTCAATAGAAACCACCGAAGATTCTTTTTTTAAAGTCCGCAGTCGCAAAAAAGATTCATTCACCACTATCCTGTAAAACCAAGATTTAAAAGAAGCCGTTCTATTGAACTTTTTGAGGCCATTGAATGCTTTCATAAAAGCATCTTGGGTCACTTCTTCTGCATATTGTTCGTCTTTGATGATAGCGTACGAGATATTGAAGGCCATATTTTTATATGTCTTAATGAAATATGAAAACGCATCTACGTCTCCAGAGAGCACTCTATCTATATAGACATCATCCATAAGCGTATTACCGCTTCTTTTTGAAAATAGCGTTCAGAACAAATAGCGAAATACTTAGAGAAAACCCGATGGTTGCTGTTATCAAAAATCCTTTGAAAAGCTCTTGGTCATTGTCCAAATATTGAATGAGAAAAGCTATCACTACAAAGGCAATACTTAGGCTACTGGTCACAATGGCGAGCTGCAACCAGGGAAATATGAACTTTATACCGTGCTCTTTTTGCGCTTTAAGAATATCTTCAAACTTTTCTCCTTTTTCTATCAGATACATTCGTTCTTTATCTCTTGCTTTTTGGTAAAAGAGCCACGCAAAGAATAAGGCTGCAATTGCTGATACTGCTATTATGCAGAATATGATGGATTCTATCATAGGGTTATTATTAAGTTTGTTTTATCTTTTTTTAGCTGTCATTTCCATCCCAGAACCTTTCATATATAAGCCTGAAACGGTACCGTTATCATCCATCAAGAAGGTTAAATCGCTGGTCTGTTCATCATCAATGAATTTGTGTTTATCGTAGCAATGGATTTTTACATCCTGACCTTGCGCGCCACCATAAAGGGCTCCATCTTTGAGACTTACGGTTAAAACAAATTCTGGTGAAAACTCATAATCGCCAATGTATTGTTTTAATTCGTGAGTAGATAGGGTAATTCGATTGTCTTTTGAACTATCCTGTTCCTGATGATGATTATAGCTTAATACTCTTGAGAGTTTCCATTGGCCTTTTTTAATTAGCCATACATGAGAAAAAGAAGCTTTTGTTTGCGCAAAATTGTGTATTCCATTTTGTATGGCTCCATATAACTTACCGTCTTTATATAAAGGGAAAACTTCTAAGCTACTTTCATCCAAAACGCGCTTTAGCATGTTTTTTCCAGAACTGCATAAATTGTCTTTTACAGCCGCAAGAAACTTTGTTTTTGATTTTGTAATCCCATCTTTGTCGTGATAGAATTCAATATCATCAGCTACTAATTGTGCAACTTGTTGAAGATTACATTCATTAAAGCCAACATCAAAAAGTAATCTATCTGCCATTTTCAAAGTATCAAATAAATCTTTACCTGTTTTTTCTACGTTTTGTGAATTAGTGTTATGACTTATTACGATGATAAATAGCACTAAAACTGTTTTTAATTTAAAAATCATTTTTTTGAGTTATAAGTTGTTATTACCTGTAGGATACAGATTGGTAGATAAAGGTTACAAATGGCAAAAATTTATTTATTCACTGATGGGTGTATTTTACGAGTTTATCTTTATGGTTGTATTGTACGATAATATACCTCCTCCAAATTCTAAAATAAAGGATTGTATTGCGGAATTTATTAATCGAAGTAGTGATAAATATGATTTGAGATTAAATCAAAGTAATATCTATAAGAATAAATGTCATTCTTGAAATAAGCAAAATGTTGTACCTATGTTGTACCCTAAATAGAAACCCCGACGCTCCGGTCGGGATTTCTATTGTTGTTAAGGTGGGGCGACTCATTTCGACTTCGCTCGGCACAGGCTTCTCGTCCCTCCCCCGTGTTCCGTTGTTGGAAATACCTCATAAAAAAAGCCCCTCATTCTTGAGAAGCTTTCCTTTGTACAGGCGGAGAGACTCGAACTCTCACACCTTGCGGCACTAGATCCTAAGTCTAGCGTGTCTACCAATTCCACCACGCCTGCGTAGCAATAATCTCGATGGCTATCAGGATTATTGGGATGCAAATATAAAGCAAAATTTCAATTTTGAAATGCCTTAAGTTCAAAAAGTTCTTTTTGTATCGTACTTTTATTGACATTTATAAATGTACATCCATGCAAGATATCAAAAGCTATATCGATGAAAATAAAGAACGATTCATCCATGAACTTATCCAACTGTTAAAATTACCCTCTATAAGTGCTGATTCCACCTTTTCAAAAGATGTTCTTAGTACGGCCGAAGCGGTACAATCATCCTTATCCGAAGCTGGTTGCAATCTTGTAGAAATTTGTAAAACGGAAGGATATCCCATTGTATATGGCGAAAAGATCGTAGATACCAACCTTCCTACAGTACTTGTATACGGACATTATGATGTACAACCACCAGACCCATTGGATCTTTGGGATTCCCCTCCTTTTGAACCGATTATAAAGCAAACGGATTTGCATCCCGAAGGTGCTATTTTCGCTCGTGGAGCCTGCGACGATAAAGGGCAAATGTATATGCATGTAAAGGCTTTGGAGTTTATGGTAAGGAACAATGAACTACCCTGCAATGTAAAATTTATGATCGAAGGCGAAGAAGAAGTTGGGAGTAAAAGTCTCGCGACTTTTGTAACCGAAAACCGGGAAAAATTGGCCAACGATATTATTCTAATTTCGGATACGGGTATGATTGCCAATGATGTCCCCTCGATTACCACGGGCCTTAGAGGTCTTAGCTATGTAGAGGTGGAGGTCACCGGCCCAAATAGGGACCTGCATTCGGGATTATATGGTGGAGCCGTTGCCAACCCCATCAACATTCTTACGAAAATGATCGCCTCACTACATGATGACGACAACCATATTACCATCCCCGGTTTCTATGATACGGTAGAGAAGCTCTCCGAAGAGGAGCGTGAAGCAATGGCCAAAGCTCCTTTTAGCCTGGAAGCTTATAAACGTGCTTTGGATATTGAGTCCGTTTATGGGGAAAAGGGATACTCCACGAACGAGCGTAATTCCATTCGTCCCACATTGGATGTCAATGGCATTTGGGGGGGATACACGGGAGAAGGGGCCAAAACCGTTATTGCCAGTAAGGCCTATGCCAAAATTTCCATGCGATTGGTCCCTAATCAAGATTGGAAGGAAATCACTCAACTTTTTAAGGTTCATTTTGAAAATATTGCCCCAAAAGGCGTAACCGTAAAGGTGACCCCGCATCATGGAGGACAAGGATATGTCACCCCAACCAATCATGTAGGGTACAAAGCGGCGGCAAAAGCCTATGAGGCCACCTTTGGGAAAACACCTATCCCACAACGTACCGGGGGTAGTATTCCCATAGTATCCCTATTTGAAAAAGAACTGGGAAGTAAAACCATCCTTATGGGGTTTGGCTTGGACAGTGATGCTATTCATTCACCCAATGAACATTTTGGGGTTTGGAACTATCTAAAGGGTATTGAGACCATACCTTACTTTTATCGATACTTTACCGAGCTAGCGAATCACACATAGACCAAAAGCTTACTCTTTAGCCTGCAGTTCTTTGATCTTCTCCAGAGTTTGTGTCTTGGTTAATGCCATAAAATTTTCTATACGCTTTCCATCCTTGACTCTAAAAATGTTAAAAAGCCCTTTTTCTGGCAAGAAAAAAATACCATTATGGGGTTTTCCATCCTTAAAGCTGATAGAACTTAAGGGGTCCTTAGAGTCCAAAAACAGCTTCACGTCCGTGTTTTCCGGGCTTCCCTTTATTGTTTTTAAAATATACGAATAAACCGGCAGATCAATTTTGGTGTTATCAGATAAAAACTGCGCCTTAAAATCATCTTGATTAAAGTTGTACTCCAATTTTTTACCTACCAAATTAATTGTCTCCATGCCCGAATTTCGTTTCATGGCCTTATAATTAAATGTTGTAATCAAGTGGTTTTTAAAGGCAGCATTGCCCTGTAAGGTGTCATTTTTAAAAAAACTGATGGTGCCCGATTTTTTTGATTTGGAGGTATATCTTATATGGTAATCCAAAGAATTAAAGGATCTCTGGGACACCACACTGTCCATTAGGGCATAATGATATACCTTGTAAATTGCATTGGGTTCTTCGGGTTCTGTAAACCTCGAAGCACCCAAATAGGTGGATACCAATGTACCGTTAGTATATTTTTTGACCGTACGTTTTTTATCATCGTAAGTTAGCTCTAATCCCGAATACGGTTTGCCATGTTTGTAGGTAATCGTGCTTATATAATTCTGGGAATAGGTGGTATAAAACGTCTTGGACAACAACTTGGTTTCCTTAAAAATACTTTTGGTAATAAAATCAGGGCCATGTGCTATCACGACGCCGTTTATGGGTTTATCATCCTTATAATTGGCCTGAAACGTAGTATCGGAAAATTTCACATTAAATTTGGCAAGACCATTTTTCTTGTCCCTTTTGTAGGTATACTGGCTCAGAAAATCCTCATACAAGTATTTCCATATGGTTTCTACACCTTCTTTTTTACCTTTTTGTAATTTTCTTTCGATAAACAATCTATTTATACTGTCGTAACGTATTTGGGTACCATTATTTGGTCTCCCGTCAATGTATTCCATAGTGTACTTTAAGGTATCTGTGGCATAGTCCCTAAAAATTTCTTTTACCAGTTTTTCATTTTTAAAAATTTGTCGTTTTTTAAAATCAAAACCACTTAGTATTGCTTTCTCAATGACTTTTCCATCCGCATAGATCGTTTTATTATAAAAGTCAAAGAAAGTGCCATTAAAAGGTTTTCCATTTTTATAATGCGCTTCGGCGACAAGGGAATCCTTAAAAAAGTAACGCGCTGTTCCAACGGGTAAATCTGCTTCGTAACAAATTCGTAAAGAATCGTAAACAAATCGTCTGTTATTAAATGTTTTATAGGAACAACCTTCTTTTTTACCCCCCTTATAGGAAATCAGATTGTTAAGCTCATATGTGGTCCCTTGTATGGGCTCCCCATTTTTAAAAACACAACTTAACGTATCCCCTAATTTTTTTCTAATATAGCGTATTTCACCGTCCTTCTTGAAGCCCTTGGTATAATTACCTTTCACTGCGACCCGAAGATCTTCGATAACAAAAGGGCCTTTGGTCTCACCATCTTTATAGGTAGTAAAACCAAAGTCTTGAATTTCTTTCCCTTTAAATGGCATACCGTCTTTGTAGATCAGTTCGTTCTGCTGACCATTTTTATGGAAAATGACCTTGGTAATCTGGTAATCCCCATTTTCATAGTAGGTTTCCGATTTCCTGTTACCAGTGTCATAATCAAAATCAATACGTTTTATCCGTTTTCCATTTTTATAGGATTCAAGCTCACTAAACGTATAGTAGTCCCCATTTATCGGGGTATACCCTTCAAAGGTGCACTTGTACCGCTCATCGGTAAATTTGTTTTTAGTAATTTTTGCAATGATTTTTCCGTCTTCAAATTCCTGGATTTCTTGGGAAGCGGGAATATAAAAACTACCTGAATGTTCAGTGCCTTGGCTATACGTACCTCTTGAGATTTCATTAAATCGTTGGTCATAAAAAACAGCTTCTCCTTCTAAAACTCCTTTGTTATAGGTAACTAGCCTATTATCCTGAAAAAAGCGACCATTATACGGATTATCCCCTTTATAAAATCCCTTGGCCAGTACATTCCCTAAAGCATCCTTAAGCAAAATAGTTAAGACACCATCTTTAAATTCATGATACTTTATACCTATGATCGCTTCAACATTGGCATTCTTATTGGTCCTTAAATACGCCTTGGATGCTCCGGGTAGATTCCTACTTTCTCTATTATATTCTTTGGCGACGGCAATAGTATCACCATTCTTATCGAAGTAAACCGATTTCTCGTATATTCTATCCTTACCGTAAACCGTTTGCCTAGCTACTGTTTTAGTAGTTTCATAAAACGTATTGTATGCGGCCAGTTGACCATCAACAAAAGTTGCACTTTTGTCTTGGGCCGTGCTAGATAAATAAAAGGAGCCTTCTACCTTTCTCCCCTCTTCATAGAAACCGGAAGACAATAATGTACCATCCCTAAAATAACTTGTTTCCTTGCCCACAAGTTTTCCATTGGAAAAACGCCTTACCAGCATTTGCTGCCCACTTTCATAATACCAAATGGCCTTTCCCTCAAAAATATCTTTATCAACGCTTAACGAAAAGCCTTCCATTTGGATACGTCCTCCAACAAAATAATCCTTGATCACATATAAATTGCCTTGTTTCTTTAATGGAATTGGTCTATAAAAAAAAGCCTTATCCTTTACTGTTTTGTTCCAATATTTATCAAAATAAACCGTATCCTTAGTTTGGGAAAAGCCGATGAAAATGTATAACAAGGTAAGCAAGCGAATAAAAAAACGCATAAAGTCAATAGGGATTAATTTTTATCTAAAATAGGTAATTTCTTTATCAAGGATGAGTTAAAAACAACAATAAAAATATCTCTACACTTGTAGAGTTAAAATATTTATTCTATGTTTGTAGAGCAATCTCTAAAATTGTAGAAATATGAAGCTTTCAAAATCCGAAGAAGCACTTATGAATACCCTATGGAAGAAGAAAAAGGCCTTTATGAAAGATTTATTGGATGCATACCCCCAACCTAGACCGGCCACTACAACCATTGCTACATTGTTAAAACGTATGACCGATAAAGGTTTTGTAGGCTACAAAAGTTTTGGTAGGTCCAGGGAATATTACCCTTTGGTAAAAAAGAAGGACTATTTTTCTAAACATGTAAACGGACTCATTAAGAACTTTTTCAATGATAGTGCCAGCCAGTTCGCTTCTTTCTTTACGCAAGAAACAAACTTGAGCAAAGAGGAGTTGGAAGACCTTAAGAAGTTAATCGACAACGAAATTAAAAAGAAATGATATGCTAGTATACCTTATTAAATTCTCTGCTTGTCTGGCCATTCTGCTATTGTTTTATAAACTCCTTTTGGAAAGGGAACGTATTCATCATTTTAAACGCTTTTATCTTATAGGTGCCCTTCTATTTTCTTTGTTGGTTCCTACACTTGTTCTTACGGAGCAGGTTGCGGTCTATCCTACACCGCACACCGACCTGGTTGATCAGACCACAACTTCCGTCCAAGAAGTTCCATCCGTTCCCCAGAAATTGGAATCCGATATTCTGGATATATCCCCCATACTTTGGATCATCTACTTTTTGGGAATCATTTTCTTTGGAATAACATTTGTAAAGAACCTCTTTCAAATATTTCAAAGAATCAAAAACAATCCCAAAGAACGAAAAGCACCTTATACAAGAGTGTTGTTGCATCAAGATCTTCCTCCACATACTTTTTTTAACTACATTTTTTTAAATAGGGCAAAGCTCCAATCAAATGAAATACCCAAGGAGGTGCTCTTGCATGAGGAGACGCATGCCCGGCAAAAACACAGCGTAGATGTTCTCATTATAGAGTTGGTACAAGTTGTATTCTGGTTTCATCCCCTACTTTATCTTATCCGAAAATCAATAAAGCTCAATCATGAATTCTTAGCGGATAGCGCAGTGCTTAAAAAAGGGGTAGCTTCATCAACCTACCAAAATACGTTGCTATCCTACCTTTCCTCCGATAGTGAAAAAAAGTATCGGCCTTTATTAGCGAATGCCATCAATTATTCATCAATCAAAAAACGATTTACGATCATGAAAAGACAAACGTCACGAAAAGCAATTGTATTACGAAGCATAGCGGTGCTTCCATTAGCCGTTATTTTACTACTGGGATTTAGTAAGACTAAACTGATAAAACAAGAAATTAATCTAATTGACAAGACAAGCAAGGAAGTTTTATCTTCTTCCACGGTGTCATATCAATATGAGGGCAAAAAAGAATTTATACTACATGTTAATGCCAACCGAATTGAACTAAATGGCAACATATTGGCGCTAAGTGAATTTGCCAAGGCGGTGGATCAATTGACCAAAGATTGGGAAGAAACCGATTATACGTCCATACCAGTGCGGGCTAATTTTAGTAATTCCACATTAGCTTTCATAAAAAAAGTGGAGACGGAGTTTGGGAAAACCCACTTTTCAAAAGCCAATGAAGGAATGAAAATCTTTCCGGCCGATTACCAAAAGACATTTATTCAAAAAGGCGCCTCACGGGAGCAAATGAGGGAATACAATGCACTTGCCAAAAAATACAATCACATGTTTGCGGAAAAAGACAATATTCATATCAAACGGGAGGATATGGAGCGCTTAAGGCACATTTACAGTTTAATGTCCGATAAACAAAAAGACGATGCCGAACCTTTTCCGGATTTCCCCTCGATGCCAGAACCTCCCATGCCACCCACAGCTCTGGAAGAAGTTAAGATGGAAGCACAGATAAGAATAGAAAAAGAGGTGTTGGAAGAGCAGGAAACGAAGGTGGAAAAATTGGAAAAAATGGAAAAACAGGAAAAGGTCATGAAAGAACAACTTGCTCCTACCCCACCCTCGCCGCCCACTCCTAAATCCCCCCTGGAACATGTAATGGAAATGGCAGAAAAAGATGCGCTGTTTTATTACAAAAACAAAAGGATAAGCTCCGATGAGGCGATAGACATCCTAAAAAAAGATATGGATTTGAGCTTGGACATTAAAAAGACCAATGATGAGCTACCAGTGGTCAGAATTGATACGCACTTTTAAATTGCAGTTTACGAGCCCTAATCATAATCACTATAAAAGCCTCGATTTTCGGGGCTTTTTTGTAACAAATTATTCAGAATTGCGTTCTAATACTCTATACAGGCGTGAAAACGACCTGGTTACATACCAATATCAATCAATTTAGAACACTGTTATGATACAAAACTTTTTTATTCTCTGCTCAGGGGCGGATACGAATATCCTTGATACCTGTTCCCAAGGAGAACGCAACAAATATGCCGGAATTGGTGCAACGGTTTTCTTCACGGCCGTAATGGCATTCATTGCCTGTAGCTATGCGCTCTATACCGTTTTTGACAATGTGTATACGGCCATATTCTTTGGTTTAATATGGGGACTTCTGATTTTTAATTTGGACAGATTTATCGTTTCTACCATTAAAAAAAGAAGCAGTTTTAAAAGCGAGCTTTTGCAAGCTGCCCCAAGAATTGTCTTAGCCATAATTATTGCCGTGGTAATCTCCAAACCCTTGGAAATGAAGATTTTTGAAAAGGAAATTAATCAAGTGCTCTTGGAAGAGAAAAATGAAATGACATTGGCGAATAAGCAGCAACTGGCCTTACAATACACCCCTACGGTAGAAAAATTATCCCAAGATATTGCCGGACTAAAAAATGAGATTTCCCGGAAGGAAGCGGAAACCAATGCACTGTATGACACCTATATATCCGAAGCCGAGGGAAGAGCGGGTACCATGCTTCTTGGAAAGGGACCGGTATATGCGGAAAAACGTGAAAAACATGATGCCGCTTTGGTTGAGCTGCAACAATTAAAGCAAACCAATAATGAGAAAATAGCGGGAATCGAAACCCAAATTGTGGGGTTAAATGAAGAATATGCCCGGGTAGTAGCCGATTCACAGCCCATTATTGATGGTTTTGACGGTCTTATGGCCCGGATCAACGCCTTGGGCAAACTACCTTGGTTCCCATCATTCTTTATATTTTTATTGTTTTTAGCTATTGAGACCGCGCCCATAATTGCTAAACTACTGGCTCCTAAAGGTGCTTATGACCTTAAATTGGAAGATGAAGAAAGTACAGTGAAAACATGGGTCATGCAGAAGGTAGAACAACGGGAGAAAATATTGGCTACGGATACCAGTTTAAATGAAAAAATATATAATGAAATCGCCGAAGAAGAAGCTGTTTACGCCTATAAGAAACAAAAAGCGGAAGAGCTATTAAAATTACAGGCAGATACTTTTCATGACCTACAGATCAAAAGTTTATAAAATAATGGGCCGGTTCGGATGAACCGGCCCATTCCTTAAAAAGGATAACCGCTCTATTTAACCAATTGTAGTATTGTTGGTACCATAACGCTTAGGATAATTTCTTTTTTGTTGATGCGGACATCACAAATCTGGTATATTTCTTTTGAACTATCTACCCTCAAAAACCCTTTATAGTGATACCTATTTCCGTTTTTTATCATTGCTTAGGTTTATTGTTTACGTTTCAAAAATATCGCACCTTCAGAACTCATTTCACTAAAATCGGGTCAATTCCATAATACGTACGGTACATAGTTATTTATTGTAGACCAATACCTATGTGATATTGTTTTGTCGATCACCGCAGCCCATATAATTTTTTACTTGGTTGGTTCAACCTTGATCCAAAACAAATTGCGTTTAAAAAATATCCTAAAAGAAGTTCCCCATCTATGTAAGCATGTTTTAATCGACCAAGGAATAAAACCATTCG
>JBCBZE010000041.1:0-15425 GCA_039815505.1 Bacteroidota bacterium
ACATGTTGTGGAAAATCTTCAAATTCTATTGGCTGCCGATCATACAAATAATACTTCCCTATGAGTATGCTATCCGCTGTATAGACCTCAGAAGCTCTTTGATATTTAAAATTAGAGAGTTCCTTTTTATTGGGTAAACGTCCCCAAGCACCAAAATAAACACTTAAAAAAAACAAGAAGCAACCCGTTGAAATTACTAGAAAAGTCAACAACGTATATTTCAGTATTGGGGATTTTATTTTTTTTAGCATGGTCCAAAAAGAAATTATCCGTGCAATATCAAAATTAAAAACTAAATCATAACAAGTCTTAACAATAGATTAAAATGCGTTTTTTTACTTTTGGATAAAACTATTTTTATGAAAAAATGTACGCTTCTATTTTTTCTGGTTGTGCATCTTTCTTTTGGTAATTCACTGTTTTGGTCCAAGACGGGCCATAGAACGGTCGGTGAAGTAGCTGAAAAGTATCTAAGTAGAAAAGCAAAACGGGCAATTAATGATTTGCTGGACGGACAAAGCTTGGCGTTGGTGTCCACTTTTGCAGATGATATAAAGGCCGACCCGAGTTTTTCCAAATTCGGTCCATGGCATTACGTGAATTTTCCGGCGGATAAAGAGTACAGGGAGGTTGCCCCAAGTGCGTTGGGTGATGTGGTGGTGGGTATACAAAAGTGCGTGGAAATTGTAAAGAACGATACAAGTTCCCGAAAAGATAAAACCTTTTACCTTAAGCTATTGATTCACTTGGTAGGGGATCTGCATCAACCCTTGCATGTGGGTAGGCTAGAAGACAGGGGCGGCAATGACATACAGATACAGTGGTTTGGTGAGGGAACCAATTTGCATAGATTGTGGGATAAAAATTTAATAGATGCCTTTGGCATGAGTTATACGGAACTAGCCGATAACCTCCCAAAACTAAACAAGCATCAGCGTAAAGCTATACAAAAGGGAACCGTGTTCGATTGGGTGGAAGAATCCCAGGATTTGGCCAATGAATTGTATTCTTCCGTTGAGGTAGGGGAAAAGTTAGGCTATTCTTATAGTTATAAATATACCGATACCGTTCGGAATCAGTTACAAAAGGGAGGCTTGCGTCTGGCCAAGGTGTTGAACGATATTTTTTAGTCGGTATCCCTCTAATAAATTAAAAAAGACGTTCAACTACGTTAGGACCGTTTTTAGTTGATTGCGATATTCGGATGGGTTCTGACCTGTGAATGCCTTGAAGGATTTATTAAAATGGGAAAAATTGTTAAACCCGCTCTCAAAACAAACTTCCGTAATACTTATAGGTTTTTCCGCCAATAGTTTGGAGGCATGCACAAGGCGGTATTCGTTTACAAATTTGGTGAAGGTTTTGTTGGTTATTTTCTTAAAATACCGGCAAAAGGAAGGAACTGTCATACTTACCATATCGGCCATTTTTTCCAAGCTTATTTCTTCGGTAAAATTACTTTTAACGTAATTGAACACAATATTGATACGATCATTATCCTTAACCTCTGCTTCCAAAGAAAAACCTTCCGCGTTCAAAACTTTAAACTCCTTGGAATTTCCTAGTTCGTTCAGTATGTTTAAAATGGATAGTAGTCTTTGAAAATCCGATTGATATTCCAACACCTCTATTTTCTCGCCTATCTTTCTCTTGGTTTTCCCATAAAAAGCGATTCCTCCTTTGGCGATTTCAAAAAGGTTTTGGATTTTTTTCATTTCTGGGATATTAAAAAAATCATTTCCCAGGAAGTCCTGTTTCATTTGGACCACTGTTTCACTTTCGTTCCCGGTTAGTTTATCCGTGAATCCGCAATGGGGAAGATTGGAGCCTATTAGAATTAAATCTCCATTGGTATAATAGGATACATGGCTACCAATTTGACGTTTGCCACTTCCACCGTTTACATAAACCAGTTCTATTTCCGGATGATAGTGCCAATTATTAAACTTGTCCGCCTTGTTTTCATCAAACTTCTGATACGTATATGAATGTCCAAAGTCGGGCTCAATGGCTTCAAAAGCAGGTTTTTGTTTTAACATCTTGTTTCTGATATGTAGTATAAAATTAGCTAACCATTTGCATACTCATCTTTACAAAATTACCTAAAATATATACTATTTTACCCATTAGGGAATTTAACAATTTATTTACAGTTAAAATAGCATATAAAATGGAAAAACTAGCTGTAGTTTGCTCACCAATGTAAACGTAGGTTTGTAACGTAAATTATTCATTAATCCTATAAATCTAAATGTTATGAAAGCACTTTTGAAATTTACACTGGTAATGGCCCTAATGTTTAACTCGTTTGTTGGCTCGGCAAATGAACCTAAATTGTACTTGTCAACGGATAAGGATTCTAAAAGTTTGGTTTTTCAGATGGAAGCACAGTCCGAGAAGTCATCTATTAAACTGATAGATAAAGATAATTACCTCATTTACTCCGAAAATATTGCAGATAAAAATGATTACATAAGAAAGTTTGACTTGGGCGACCTTGAGGACGGAACTTACCTTTTTGAAGTAGAGGATTCCCTTAGAATAATTAAATACAGATTGGCTATAGCCGAGGGCAACATGGAAATTGTGGAAAAAACGGCATATACCAAACCCTTTTTTAGAAAAAACGGGGATATGTTATACCTCAATCTATTGAACTTGGATCAGGAAGTCGTACGGGTTAAGATTTACGATAGTTCCAATAATGTGGTATTGAGTGAAAAGTTGGGGAACGGGCTTGTAATTGAAAAAGCGTTTAATTTTAAAAATGCTTTTGAAGACAGCTATACCGTAGTAATAGCGCACAACGACGAGGCCTACTACGAAAATGTTACGGTTGACTAATTCACTAGGGTTTTGGTTAATTTTAATTCAAGGAAAAAGGGGCCGGGCAAGGGCCCCTTTTTTTAATTTTTGTTTGCAGCTATCCAGCTATCTATTTTTTCCTCTAGAAGCGCCAAAGGCACACATCCTGTTTCCAAAACTTCATTATGGAATTTTCTAATGT
Organism: Bacteroidota bacterium; assembly: GCA_039815505.1. Classification (GTDB taxonomy): domain Bacteria; phylum Bacteroidota; class Bacteroidia; order Flavobacteriales; family Flavobacteriaceae; genus CANLWN01. The sequence goes on from JBCBZE010000041.1 coordinate 3,008, forward strand.
CGAATGAATCCCCCAAGGTTTTTTCCGCCTTTGCCCTAAGTTCACGAATCTTTAATTGCCCTATCTTATAGGATAAAGCCTGTCCGGGATTGGCCATATAGCGTTCTATTTCCGAAATGATGCCAGCCTCGGATTCCGCTTCATTATCCAAAGAGTATTGTATGGCTTTTTCTCTGGACCAGCCTTTTGAATGTAGCCCTGTATCCACTACTAAGCGAATGGCCCTGTGCATCTCCGCTCCCAACATACCAAAATATTGATAAGGATCATCATATAGCCCTAATTCCTTTCCCAAAGATTCCGTGTATAACGCCCAGCCTTCACCATAAGCACTGTACCATAATGTTTTTCTGAATTTAGGTAAATCTTTATTTTCTTGGGTCAATGAAATTTGAAAGTGATGTCCGGGAATAGCTTCATGTAAAAACAAATCTTCATCGGAATATGTATTGTACTTTGTCACTTCTGGTATGGGAACATAAAATATACCTGGACGCGTTCCATCAACAGATCCAGGATTGTATTCGGCACTTGCCGAAGCTTCCCTAAAGGCTTCCGTACGGCGCACTTCAAAAGCGGTTAACGGTTTTTTATCGAACAACTTTTCGATTTGAGGCTTCATTTTCTCATGAATGGCATTAAAATTATCGATTACTTGTCCAGGGTCGGTAAAAGGCATTAATTCCTTTTTGTTCCGCACATAATCAAAAAATGATTTTAAGTCCCCCTCAAAACCTACCTGGGTCTTTATTTTTTCCATTTCTGAAGAAATCCGGGCTACTTCACTTAGTCCAAGCTGATGTATTTCATCTGCAGTCATATCCGTGGTGGTATACAATTTTATGGAATAAGCATAGTAATCATCACCTTTTGGTACGGCCTGTATGCCGCTAGAAGTTCGGCCAGCTTGCATATACTCCGTATTCATAAAGTCGTGAAGTTTCTGGTAAGCCGGGATGATTTTTTCCGTTATCATCTTGGAATATGCCTGGGTTAACCGCTCCTTATCTTCCGCACTAAAATTATCCGGTAGTTTCTTAATAGGGCTGTAAAACAAATGTTGGCTCAAGTCTTCTGTCGTCATTGCTTCCAACTGGGGAACTACCTTTTTGATCAGGGATTTTGGTAAGACCTGGCCTGTAGTAATGCCTTCCCGCATTCGATCTTCGGCAGAAGCCAACCACTGAAGATATCCCTCTAACCGTTTTAACCAGTTCTCATAATCGGTTACCGTTATAAAGGGCTGTGCCCCAGCGCCACTGGCCAATTGGCCAATGCCTAGTTGCAATGTCCACATTTGGTTGATCGGAGTGAGGTCTTCCCTAAAGGAACAACGCTCCAAGTGTCTATCGCATTGCCATTCCAATACGGCCTTGCTCATTTTCTGGCCTTTGGTCAATGCAGCTTTATCAAAATTTTTCAGCTTTGTTTTATAATCTGTAAAAAAAGCCACTTCCTTTGCTTTAAATTCATCACTTAAAAAATTAGGCAACAGATGATTATATCGGTTGTCGCCCTCAAAAGTGGCGTTTAGCGGATATAATTTTAAACTTTCTTGGTAATATGCTTCCAGAAGTTGGTCAAAGGCTTCGCTACCCATTGCGGAGTCTGTATCCGATACTTCTTTTTTCGGTTCCTCTTTACAAGCGTTTAGCGCAAATATGGTGATTAAGATGAATAGGTATTGTTTCATTGATGTAATTTTAGATTGAACTTAGGGTGCAAGATACTTCTTTAGTCGCTCTCTCTTGTAGCGCGGAAGCGCTGTATTTTGTACTGCGATTTTCACCACATCGATATTCTTTTCTTTGGCATATAACAAGGTATAAAATTGGGCCACCGTAAGGGTATTTTTGGATTCGGTTTCCAAAATTAGCTTATCTCCTTTTTGTACGGAACCCTCGTTCAGAATACGCACGTAGGCGCCCGGATGACCATGGTCGATAAACTGCTTTAAAATACCTTGATCTTTAAATCGAATGCCTAATTTATAGCACGGTTCCCTTGGTAGCGATACTTGTACCAAAGCGGTACCTATTTTATAAATATTACCGATTCGGATTTGGGACTCATCCATCCCTTCAATGGTAAGATTTTCACCGAACATGCCCCAATCCCAATCCAGATCCGGATAAAGATGCTTCCAATAGGGATATTGTTCTTTGGAAAAAAGATAACAGGCCTTGTTTGTTCCGCCGTGTACGTTACGATCAGCTATACTATCACCGGCAACCACTTCTTTTTCCAAATCCAAAGATCTTGAAATAGGGTATTTAAAGATTCCGGTCTGTACTTGTTTGCCGTTCCATGCTACGGTAGTGGATTTGCCAATGTTGGTGGAGGTAATTTTCATAACATAAAGATAGAAAACCACAGGATACCATAACGTAATTTTTTTGTTCCGCTAACCGGTCATATGTGCAACGTTACATTACTTTTTTAAGATATATGGCCGATTTATATTCTAATACATTAATTTTTAAAATGTTATCACCGATATTTTCTAAATCGTTTATTGCATTGTTTTTGGGAAATTCCACAAAATTGGTGTCACCTTTCTTAAAGTGTATCAAAGTGATCTGTCCATTGACATAACGGGAGACCGCGAGGCCATCTGTTAGGCTTGTCCAACTATAGGTGTTGTTTTGTCTTCTAAAAGGAAGTCTTTCTTTGGGCCACAAGGATATATCCCAAAGCCTAAGGTCATCATTTTCAAAAATTAGCTCTCCTACCGATTCACTTATTTTCTTTCTTTGCAATTCATTTATTTTCTCCGGTTCCCATGGGTCGAAATTTCCAGCAGGGTTTAATTCCACACATTTCATAGTTCTCTTATTTGTTTTGTAAGGCGCAAAACTACCAACATTCGCAACCAGTAATTTAAATACTATAAGCTATGGTGTACGGATTTCAGAATTCAGTACTTAATACACGAATATTATGATTCTTACACGTAAATTTCAGGAATCAATACTAAATATAGGAATTTTCTTTAATCAAAAATTGTTTTTTTGTACTTTGAAGGTGTTGTGCCCGTCTCTTTTTTGAATGCGGAGTAAAAAGCACTTTTGCTGTGAAAACCAACTTCATTACCAATACCTTCCACGCTAAGATTATCGGAATTTTCATCGGACAACAATAGTTCGGCCTTTTTAATACGGAACTTATTCACATAGGTGTTAAAATTTTGACGACGAATTTTATTGATAGCGGTAGAGATTCTACGCGGATGTATATTCAATGCTTTGGCCAAGTCTAAAATAGTAAGTTCCGTAAGCGTAAAGCTCTCGGAATTGATCATATGCCGATCTATTTCATCAATGAGTTTTTTCATGCTGTCATTGGTCATTGGGGCTTCATTTTGTGCTTGATTGGGCTTTTTTTCCGAGATTTCGTACAGTTCTTTTTTTGTTAAGATAGATAGCACATTTCTTTGGACCACCCCATGAAAGGATACCCAATAAATAGCAATTAAATCAAAAACCGAAAATATAACCTTAAAATAGAAGTTGCTCGGGGATATGTAGTAAAGAATATGAATTATCACCGAGCTCACGAGGCTATAGATAAGAAAAAACCGCGCCCATTGCAGTTCCCTGGACTCTACCATGGAAAAGTAATTGTTTACTTTAATCTGGTGTTTGTTCAAAACCTTTAAGTTCCAAATTCCGATGCCCCACGAATAACATATCCCTAGGTAGGTGAAAAGAAAATCATGCCATGGACTTTCTGAAATGGTCAATTTTGTTTGGTAGGGCAGGAAAAAAATAATCAGTTGAAGAACAAATGATACGATTCCCGGCATTAGTACCCAATATTTCTCTTTGTAATCCGAAAAGCCGGATACTTGTTGTGTATAGATAAAGAATAGGCCAAAAAGAAGCCATGAAAAATTAAAAGGCAACAGAAAGAGCTCCGGATATAATGCACTGACATTAAGATCTTTGAAAATAAAATAAAGCAATTTCCAAGAGAAGAATACCAAGAACAGTCCAAGGAAAAACGTGCTTTTATGTTTCTTTTTGTTCAATATGATAAGTAACGCACCCAGCGTAGCCCCTTGTATAAAAGCTATACTGTCCAATAAGGTTGTAAAATTATAATTCAATTCCATGGAGAGGTTACCGTCTTGCTAACAAGTTATATATTTTCGTCAGATAAAATGTACGTATTTTTCAAAAAATACCTCATATACATGTGAGGATAAATTCTGTATATCCCCCTTTTGAACGAAATAGCAAAGACGATTTTTAATGTGTGCGGGTCAACTTCATTTTTAAATTACTATTGGTATTCTTGTACACTCTTCTTACTTTTGATTTCACCTCAAACCCTTGTCTTTGGAAGACCTCAGGAATAAAATAAGATCATACACGCAAGTCAGCGATGCGGATTTGGATTATTCTTTACAATTCTACAAGGAGATCAAGTTTAGAAAGGGTGATCTGCTCATTAAGCCTGATCAGTATGTAAAACAGTTTTACTTCATGCAGCAGGGTTGTGTTTGCTACTATACGGAGGACGAAATGGGTATACGGGTAATGGAGTTTTTTACAAAAGGTGAATTTTTTACCGATCTTTATGCCTATATCGAGGAGATACCATCTGCCAGTTATTTAAGTGCAACCGAAGATTGTACGGTTTATGCCATAGCCAAGGAAGACGTTCTTAGATCATTTGATCACTCCCATGATTTGGAACGTTTTGGTCGTTTATCCATGCAGGCTTCGTTTACCGAGATGTTCCGTAGAAATAACCATCTTAAAAACCTGTCCAATCAAGATAGATATCTTAGATTACTTCAAAAAAGGCCTGACCTCTTTCAAAGGGTACCGCAATATTTGATAGCCTCTTATCTAGGTCTCACACCCGTTGGGCTATCAAAAATCAGAAAAAGGCTGGCGTCTTCCTGAATATCCCAATATGTCAATTTTTCCATTCCGGTCACTTTCTTCAAATTTTAGGATTTATTAAACCCGTTTAATAGGAATTCGCCAAATATTCCTTTATTTTATTGGCATATACATAAACTCTAAAATTTTACGGTTATGGCTAAGGAATATATGGATATGGATACTTTAAGGTATTTGTTAGATGAGGTGCATGATTTGGAAAGTGTACTTTCCAATGAACGTTACCAAGATCATGATATGGGATCCTTACACTTATTTTTAGATTCCGTTAAGGAATTTGCGGATAGGGAATTGTTCCCTTACTTCAAGGAAATGGATGAAAATCCTGCCTATCATAAGGATGGCACGGTCATGGTCCATGAGCAAGTAGATGTAATGATGAAAAAAGGAGGGGAAATGGGCTTGATCGCAGCTCCGTTCAACTACGAGGATGGAGGTCTTCAACTTCCTTCCATGGCACATACCGCATCGGCATTTATTTTGGATGCTGCCAATAATCATTTACCGGGCTATGCTGGTCTAACCCTTGGAGCGGCAGAATTAATAGTGCACTTTGCCAGTGATGAACTTAAAGCGACCTATGTACCTAAAATGCTATCAGGGGATTGGGGTGGCACTATGTGCCTTACGGAACCTCAAGCGGGTAGTTCACTATCGGATATTGTTACAAAAGCTACACCAACGGATGAAAAATACTATAAGATAAGCGGACAAAAAATATTTATCTCGGGTGGGGATAACCAATATGCCGACAATATTGTGCATTTGGTATTGGCCCGTATAGAAGGTGCACCTTCGGGTACCAAGGGAATTTCACTGTTTGTTGTACCAAAGAATAGGCCAGATGCTGAAGGCAATTTGATAAAAAATGATGTAATGACCGTTGCTGATTTCCAAAAAATGGGGCAACGCGGTTATTGTACGACACATTTAGGATTTGGCGATACCGATGATTGCAGAGGTTGGTTGGTCGGCAAGCCCCATCAGGGCCTAAAGTATATGTTTATGATGATGAACGGTGCACGTATCGCCGTAGGTCGCGGGGCGGCGGCTATCGCCATGGCGGCCTATCATGCTTCCCTGGAGTACGCTAATGAAAGACCGCAAGGGCGAAAACTTACGAGTGATGGAAAAAAGAACCCGGACGAGATTCAAAGTCTGATCATAGAACACCCAGATGTTCGTAGAATGCTGTTACTTCAAAAATCCATAGTTGAAGGCTCTTTAAGCCTTGTACTTTTGGCATCAAAGTATCATGACATTTCACAAACATCAAATAATGAAGAAGAGCGGAAAAAGTACCACTTGCTTTTAGAGATGATCATTCCTATTGTGAAAACCTTCCCTTCTGAGGCTGGGGCAATGTCCGTTAATAATGGTCTTCAAGTTTTGGGCGGTTATGGTTTCTGTTCGGATTTTATTTTACAACAATATCATAGGGATATCCGTATTTCTTCCATTTATGAGGGGACTACCGGTATTCAATCCCAAGATTTGTTGGGAAGAAAAGTACCTATGGAAAACGGGAGAGCTTTGCAATTGCTCTCCGCCGAAATCATGCATACGATTACTGCCGCTTCCACACATGAAGAGTTGAGACCCTATGCAGGAAAATTGGGCGACAAACTGAAATTGACACAACAAGTACTTGGTTTTTTAATGCCATATGCACAGAAAGGAGATTATGAAAGATACCTTTCCGACGCTAATCTGTTTATGGAATTTTTAAGTCATATCGTGATAGGCTGGTTATGGCTGGATATGGCCATACATGCTAAGACCAGTTTGGTGAATGGGGATAAAACATATTCCGAAACGTTTTATGAAAGTAAAATCCATACGATGAAGTTCTATTATAAATATGAGCTTCCTAAAACCAATGGTTTGGCAGAATCATTGATGGACCCTGAGGTTTTGACGGTAAAGACCAAAAAAGAAGTATTTGTTTAGCAGTATATATATGACCAACATAAAAAAACAATTTGATCTTCAAGGAAAAATAGCCATTATCACCGGTTCCAGCAAAGGTATAGGAAAAGCAATTGCGAGGGGAATGGCCCAGAACGGGGCCCATGTAGTGATCAGTAGTAGAGACCAAGGGGCTTGTGAGGTCGTGGTATCGGAATTTAAGGAAAAGGGATTGAACGCTACCGCCATAGCCTGTCATATTGGTAAGCAAGAGCAACGCAAGGCTTTGGTAGATAAGACCATTGCCGATTTAGGTGGTGTGGATATATTGGTCAACAATGCTGCAATCAATCCTATATTTGGTCCCTTGGAAGAAGCGGAGGAGGCTATTTTTGATAAAATCATGGACGTGAACGTGAAGGCGCCTTGGAGGTTGTCCAATTTAGTTTTACCCAGTATGCAAGAGCGAAAGGCCGGTAGCATTGTAAATATTGCCTCTGTAGAGGCCTTGACCCCTGGAATGGGTCTAGGATTATACAGCACCAGCAAGGCTGCCTTACTGATGCTTACTAAAAATCAGGCGAAGGAGTGGGGAAAATATGGGATTAGGGCCAATGCCCTATGTCCGGGCCTTATAAAAACAAAATTTAGCGCGGCACTATGGCAAAATGAGAAAATCCTCCAAAAAGTAGAACGCGCCTTACCAACGGGAAGAATGGGCATGCCAGAGGAAATGGCAGGTATGGTATGTCTTTTGGCGTCGGATGCAGGAGCTTATATGACGGGAGGAGTTTACACCGCCGATGGAGGTTATATGATCGCCGGTTAGTGAAAGGATTATATGGGTTGATCATTGCGAAAATCTGTTGTGAACTTATTTTTTATCTATTGAAAATGAAATATGAATTTTGAATACTCGGATGCGTCCAAAGCACTTCAGGAAAAGTTGAACGCCTTTATCGCAGAACATATTCTACCCGTAGAGTATGAAGTGTATGCGTTTAACTTAAATCCGGCGAATAGATGGAAACGTTGGCCAGGTCTTGAAGCATTAAAGGAAAAGGCAAAGAATGCAGGTTTATGGAATTTGTTCCTTCCCAAAAGTTACGGTGACCTTAGTCCGGGACTAACAAATTTAGAATACGCACCCCTGGCCGAGATTATGGGGCGTATTATTTGGTCTTCGGAAGTTTTTAATTGCAGTGCTCCCGATACCGGAAATATGGAAGTGCTTTCCAAATATGGAAGCGACCAACAGAAGTATGAATGGCTTACGCCCTTATTAGCCGGTGAAATACGTTCCGCCTTTTTAATGACAGAACCCCAAGTAGCCTCTTCTGATGCTACCAATATAGAAACCTCGATTGTTCTGGAGGGCGATGAATATGTAATCAATGGAAGAAAGTGGTGGTCTTCTGGCGGAATGGACCCGCACTGTAAAATTGCGATTGTAATGGGAAAGACAGATCCTGAAGCACCACGTCATCAACAACAAAGCATGGTACTGGTTCCTATGGATACCCTGGGGGTCAAGATAGAAAGGCCATTGTCCGTTTTCGGGTTTTATGACTCACCGGAAGGTCATGCAGAGATTATATTGGACAATGTGAGGGTCCCCACGGAAAACCTCATCTTAGGAGAAGGTAAGGGGTTTGAAATCGCTCAAGGGAGATTGGGTCCAGGAAGAATACATCACTGTATGCGTCTTACGGGCATGGCCCAACGTTCTTTGGAGCTGATGTCCCAAAGAGCCTCGGAACGCATCGCTTTTGGAAAAACGTTCAAGGATTATAGTAGCATACGACAAGAGATCGCAAAATCGCAATGTGAAGTGGAGCAGGCTAGATTGTTGACCCTTTCCGCAGCGGATAAAATGGACAAGTTAGGGAATAAGGAAGCAAAAGATCTTATTGCCATGATCAAGATAGTAGCTCCCAATATGGCCTTGAACGTAATCGATAGAGCCATTCAAATCCATGGCGGAAAAGGAGTGGGCCCCGATACTCCTTTAGCACACTATTTTGTTGCGGCCAGGATGCTTCGTTTGGCGGATGGTCCGGATGAGGTACATATGTACCAATTAGGAAAAAGTGTGATAAAAAGGCACACCAAATCATAAAACCGATTCATGGCCTACGAGAGTAAACAGCAAGTGAGAAAAGGAGAAGAACTCAATGAAGAAAATCTTAAAAAGTTTCTTCATGAAAATGGGCTCATCGATAATGTCGAATCAGATATACACATAGAACAGTTTACACATGGCTATTCTAACCTTACCTATTTATTACGAATAGATTCTAAGGAATATGTGCTGCGCAGACCGCCATTCGGCGCTATCAAGAGAGGTCATGATATGGGACGGGAATTTAAAGTCCAGCACGGCCTGGGTCAAGGATTTTTCAAAGTTCCAAAAATGTATGCTTACAGCGAGGATACATCCGTTATAGGTTCTTCCTTCTATATTATGGAAAAAATAGAAGGTATTATTCTAAGTTACCAAGAGGCTAAAAAACGGGATATTCCCAAAGACCAATACCCCGTCATAGCGAATGCCTGGTTGAATACCTTTGTAGCATTACATCAAGTAGATTACAAGGCCCTGGGGTTGCAAGATTTGGGCAGACCGGAGGGCTATGTGGAACGTCAAGTCACCAATTGGGGCAAACAATATCTAAAGGCGGCAACGGATGATGTTCCCGCTGCCGCAAAAGTAATGCGATGGATGCAGGAAAATCAACCAAGTCAATATAGGTATAGCCTAATTCATAACGACTATAAGTATGATAATGTGGTATTTAAGGACGATAAATGGAATGAGGTAGTTGCTATACTGGATTGGGAAATGGCTACTCTAGGAGATCCTTTAATGGATTTGGGAACATCTTTGGGCTATTGGACCATGGCCAATGATCATGACTTTGTAAAACAGGGAATCCCATCCCCCACCATATTCAAAGGGAATCCAAGTAGGAGCGAAATAGTGGAGATGTACGCCAGGAAAAGTGATGGTGCAGTGGATAACTTGATCTTTTATTATGCGTACGGACTTTTTAAAATAGCTGTGATTGCACAACAGATATACTACCGATACACACACGGATATACCTCGGACCCCCGATTCTCCCAATTGAATAAAGCTGCCGAACTCTGCTGTAATCTAGCCTTAAAATCTATTCAAACCCATAAAATCGATTAAAAGAATGAGTACAAGTTTGCATACCGATATCAATATGGAATCCTTAAATCAATTGGCCACCTTTTCGGACGATACACCGCTTCATATGGTCAATTATTTAAAATACAAGCAAATAGACGAGGAAAGCGGTAGAACGGGAAAGGAAATCTATAAAGAGTATATGGAGAAGGCCATACCGTTTTTTCAACAGATCAATGCCGATATTACATTCAAGGCAAAACCGGCTTTAATGATCATAGGCCCCACGGATGAATCCCTTTGGGATGAAATATTGATCGTTACCTACGCTTCAAAAAATGATTTTTTTAAACTCGTTCAAATGGAGGGTTATCCCGGAGATATTCGCAAACAGGCCCTATCGGATTCACGAATCATATGTTGTAAATAAAGCAGTATGGAAGTAAAAGATAAAATAGTAGTTGTTACCGGAGCGGGTTCAGGAATAGGGGCGGCGACGGCCAAACATTTTGGTCATCACAAGGCCAAGGTAGTTGTATCGGATATAAATGTAAATAGGGCAAGGTCCGTGGCCGAAGAAATCATTGCAACGGGAGGTACCGCTGTTGTGATTACGGCTAATGTTGCCAACTACGACGAGGTGCAGGCATTGGTGGAAGAAACGGTAAAACAATTTGGAAGATTGGATGTTTTGGTCAACAATGCAGGAATAGGTCCCAGAAATTTGCTAAAGGCAGCGGACCATACCTTGGAAGATTGGGATAACGTAATTGCTGTAAACCAGACAGGTGTTTTTTATGGTATGAAATTAGCTTTGCAGCAAATGCTTAAACAAGGATCGGGCAGCATTGTTAACGTTGCTTCATTGGCAGGTCTAAAGGCTTCATTAAATAACTTGTCCTATAGCGCAAGCAAGTTTGCCGTGGTGGGGATGACCAAGTCCGCGGCTTTGGAGTATGCTACCAAAAACATTCGTATCAATGCGGTCTGTCCCGGTTACACAGAATCGGCCCTGTTGGATAAGTTATTAAGTGCCAGACCGGATATGGATGACATGCTAAAGAGTATCATTCCCATGAAAAGGTATGGAAATGCGGATGAAATAGCCGAAGCTATTGTCTGGTTGGCATCGGATACAACCAAATTCATCACAGGGCAAACTATTACTTTGGACGGGGGAACATCGTTATAAGCTATTGTATAGACGACTTACTCCCTTTAAGATGTTTTAATCAGAAAACAAGAATGAAAACAATTCAACTAGAAAAGAAAGACAACTATACAGTGGTTCAATTGAACAGGGGTAAAGTGAATGCCATAAACCATGAAATGGTAAAAGAACTTCATAGTACATTTTATGATTTACAACATGATGATACCGTAAAAGGCGTCATTTTAAGCGGGATTCCCCATTTTTTCTCTGCGGGATTGGACGTCATTGAACTTTACGGTTACGATGAGGAACAAATCGAAGCTTTTTTTACGGATTTTGGTACTTTGCATATACAATTGGCAAGCTTTCCCAAACCTTTGGTCTGTGCCATCACCGGATATGCACCCGCGGGTGGATGCGTTTTGGCTATAACGGCCGATTATAGAGTTATGGCCCAAGGAGACAAATATACCATTGGCCTTAATGAAGTTGCCGTCAATATACAGATATCCAATAATTTGATCAATGCCTATGCTTTTTGGATTGGTCGCGGTAAGGCGCATCAGTATATCTTGGATGGTAAATTATTGAATGTAAAAGAAGCCTTGGAATGTGGCTTGATCAATGAAATAGTTCCTGTAGACGAGGTACTCCCCATGGCAGAAAAGAAAATGAAACGATTCTTACAGGCCGATGAAATCATTTTCAGAAATACAAAGAAAAAATTACGAAGCAGCTGGTTAGATGCCCTAGAGACAGATGGTTCTAAAGATTTGAGAGAGGCCATAGAATTATGGTGGTCCCCAAGGATTAGGCAGAAAATGAAGGTATTTGTGGATAGTCTTCAAAAGAAATAGGATTTTTGGTTACGAGTTGAAAAGGATATGCTTAGATTTAGGAGTGGTTCCGATTAGCAAGTATTGAAATTTTGGATGGTGCTCTTGGCGATATACTTAGTTTGTCAAAGTGGAGCCATAGGAATATTTTTCGAAATCGATCCATTCATATAATTATAAAAAAATAAAAGATGAATAAACAACTTATTTTTAAGAAGCGGCCCGTTGGCATGCCAGATGCGGATACATGGAACCTTGAATCCAATACTATACCGGAGCCGGGCCATGGAGAGGTACTAATACAGCATCACTATATTTCATTAGATCCAGCTATGCGGGGATGGATGAACGATATGAAATCTTATATACCTCCGGTACAAATTGGTGAAGTAATGCGTGCAGGGTCGGTAGGCATTGTTGTAAAATCCAATAACCACCCCAAATTCAAAGTGGG
>JBCBZE010000412.1:0-2346 GCA_039815505.1 Bacteroidota bacterium
TCCAAAACCAGGGAATTAATATCATCTATCCCATAATTGATGCTTGGATATTCTTTCTTAAATTCCTTGATTCCAAAATAGTTGGAGCGATCTAAAGAATATCCTAAAAATTTATCCTTAATTCCAGCACGTTGTCTTTCGTCCATATCCAATAATCCGGATGAAAGTTAAATCATTGGGAGCTTAGCTATAGACACTGAATAGTAAAGAAAATGTTGGGGAATGATTAAATATTGACCTTTATTTAAAACTTTGATCCATTTATAGGTAAACGTATACATGAACATGTTCCAAAATATAATGGACGAATAAAAACATCCCATAAAAAAAGGATTACATTTCTTACCTTTAAACCTAATTCAATGAAGTGAAAAAGAAGTACCGTTATCTCCTATTATTGATTGTTGTAATTCCGTTGCTACTGGTATTTTTTTGCAATTATGTAGTAGAAAAGTCCGCTGAAGGAAAGACTTTTTATACTACCGAAAATCTAAAAAAAAATAAAGTAGGACTAGTTTTGGGAACCGCCAAAAAGTTAACGGACGGACGGCCAAACCCCTACTACACCAATAGAATTAAAGCTGCGATACAGCTATATAAATCTGGCAAAGTAGCATATATACTGGTAAGTGGGGACAATAGTAGCCGGTATTATAATGAGCCCACTACGTTCAAAAAAGATTTGGTAGCAGGTGGTATTCCGGAAGACAAGATATTCTTGGATTTTGCCGGTTTTAGAACATTGGATTCCATGGTGAGGGCCAAAGAAATCTTTGGACAGGAAAGTGTAACCGTTATTTCCCAAAAGTTTCATAACGAAAGAGCTATTTATTTAGCAGAACACAAGGGACTTAAGGCCATTGGTTACAATGCAGAGGATGTAAAGGGAAAAGAAGGTGTAAAAATAAGATTTCGAGAGTATTTTGCACGGGTAAAAGTTTTCATAGATCTGGTGATGAATACGCAACCCAAATTTTATGGCGAAAAGATAGAAATCAAATAACCGACCTTTGAGATGTATCGTTCCCGCCAGATCGACCATAGGGGAAAATAACCTACTTTAGTCCGTACAACCAAACCAGCATATATGTCCAGAACAAAAAGATTGTTGAGAAACCTAGGCCCCGGGCTATTGTTTGCCAGTATGGCCATAGGCACATCACATTTGGTATTATCTACCAAGGCAGGGGCCCAATATGGATGGATAATGGTCATTCCCATCCTATTGGCCAACATCTTAAAATACCCTTTTTTTGAGTTTGGGATCCGTTATACGAATATTACCCAAAAAAGTCTTATAGAAGGCTATCTTAACCGAGGCAAAGGATATCTTTGGCTGTACGCCCTAATTACCTTAATAACCACCTTTACCATATTGGCGGCGCTATATGTTGTGACATCCGGATTGTTTATTAATCTGTTCAATATACCCCAGGTATCGGTAAGTATGGTAGCATTGGGACTGTTTATATTTATAAGCGCCCTTTTGATTATTGGACGTTATAAATTCTTGGAGCTCTCTTTAAAATTTGTGGTTAGCATTTTATTCGTTGCGCTTCTGGTTACGACCGCTTTGGTTATTTTCAATGGAAAGGTGGCATCCGTCCCTAATTTTGAAGCGCCCACCGTTTTTAACGAGGTAGGGGTTCTATTCTTAATAGGCTTGGTCGGTTGGATGCCAACGGCAGTTGAGGCCTCTAGCTGGGTTAGTCTCTGGACGTTGGAAAAATATAAAATAACACAGCGAAAATTGAGTCTGCCGGAAGCTCTGCAGGAATTCAACTCGGGTTATGTCATGACGGCACTCTTCGCCATTTTCTTTCTCATCATCGGATGGCTGACCCTCTATGGCACGGCTACCGAAATAAGTGGAAATGCAACAATTTTTGCGGATCAATTAGTTCATCTTTTTACTGCCAATATTGGGTCTTGGGCCTATATATTTATTGCCATTGCCGCTTTTGCAACCATGTTCAGCACATGTATGACCGCTCATGATGCCGTAGCGAGGGTAAGCGTGGATATCATTGAACTTCTTTTCTTGAAGGGCAAAAAATATAACAGAAAAACATACTTCACTGTTGGAGTTATTACCTTGGCCGTTATCAATTTTGTAGTTATCTCGGCTTTTGGTGGAAATATGGGACAACTGGTGGCCCTCGCCACTTTTGTATCCTTTGTTTTGGCTCCGGTAGTAGGTTATATGAACCTTAAAAATGTGATGAGCGAAGACCTACCTAAAGACTCAAGACCAAAAAAAGGATTACAGGTCTTAACCTATATCGGAATTATCTTCCTATCGCTGTTTGCAATTTATTACTGTTGGATGGTTATTTTTAATTGAAA
>JBCBZE010000280.1:0-4725 GCA_039815505.1 Bacteroidota bacterium
GTCACCGAAGATCTGGCCGATGGCGGTAAAGCCCATGCCACAAGTGAAGTGGGTGATTGGTTGGCAAAAAATGTTTAGAAAATAAAGGTGTCAAATCCCCGTGGCACCCACGGCCACAGGGGTTCTATGCTACCGCTGGAGCGTAAAACATATCCGACAATCGATGTTTTCCGTCACGATTTCTTTTTAAAATAAGACACATAGCATCCAATAGGGTATAACAAAAAACTCATTTAAGCTATACTATATTATCCATTGAGGCGTTTTACTTCAAATAAAAAGATGTATTTTCTTACATTTTTGATAAAACCAGCTAAACGCCAAATCGAAATTTATGGATATTTATCAACACACCGTACTTGACCATGCTGATGTAGCCAATATCAATATTGACTTCACCCCAGATGTTATTTTCCTTTTTGTATCACCTACATTTCCGGAAACCCAAGAATTTGTGGATGACTTATGCGCAAAGTTCAAGAAATCTACCATAATCGGATGTTCTACCGCAGGTGAGATCATTGGAAATCAAGTTTTGGATTCCTCCGTTGCCCTTACCGCGGTGAAGTTTAAAAAAACCAGCTTTAAAGTTATCGATGTTGACCTTACCTCACATGACCTGGATTGTTATAAAACCGGCAATACCATCAGCGAAAGACTAATGGCCGATAACTTGCGCCATATTTTTGTACTTAGTGACGGCCTTAACGTAAATGGCGCGGAACTGGTCAAAGGACTTCAGCACAATGTGGATAAGAATATTAGTATTACGGGAGGTTTGGCGGGTGATGGACCAAACTTCGAAAAAACATTTGTCATCTACAATAATAAAGTACATTCCAAAAGAATAGTGGCTCTTGGACTATATGGGGAAGATCTAAAAATAGGTTTTGGTTCCAAAGGCGGTTGGGACAGTTTTGGTATTGAACGATTGGTGACGAAATCCGAAAATAATGTACTCTACGAATTGGACGGCAAACCTGCCTTAAAACTTTATAAATCGTTTTTAGGGGATAAGGCAAAAGACCTACCGGGTTCCGGGCTCCTCTTTCCGTTGAGTATGAGGGACGAGGACAATCAAACTCCCGTGGTGCGCACCATTCTGGCGGTAGATGAAGAAAACCAGAGTCTTACCTTTGCCGGAAACATTCCCCAAGGGTCCTATGTAAGGCTCATGAAAGCCAATATTGACCGAATCATCAACGGAGCGGAACAGTCGGCCATGATCAGTAACAATTCCGAAGATGGACATCAATTAGCGTTTCTTATCAGTTGTGTAGGCAGGCGATTGGTTATGAAGCAACTGGTGGAGGAAGAAGTGGAAGCCGTAAACGATGTATTGGGAACGGGAATTTTCACAACAGGTTTTTACTCCTATGGGGAAATTGCACCATTTGATGAATTCAGCCCTTGTTCACTGCACAATCAGACCATGACCATAACTACGTTCTCTGAATAGATCTCATGCACCGATTATTAAAAAGACAGCTGAAAAAAGCCGGGTTAGATCAACAAACACTTGTTCATATAGGGCCGCTCCTAGAACAGATAGATGAGGCCTATCAGGCCTCGGACAATGATTTGTATCATATCGAAAATGTGTTGGAAAAAAGTTCTCAAGAACTGTTCCAAGCCAATGAGCAACTAAAAAACAATGTAGAGATCATCTCCAGTAGATTGGCCAAAGTAGCCGGGAATATTCAGGAAGTTATCTTTGAAATCGATTTAAGTGGAAATTGGTCCTATTTAAACCCGGCCTGGGAAAAACTTACCGGGGTAAAAGTAGAGGATTGTTTGGGGAAACACTACAGCAAGTACTTAATGAACCACCTAGGGGAACCACTGGAAGATTTAATAGATTTTACCGACCCCAACTATAACACCTCTACCAAAATTGTTGAATGCCTAACTCCCGATGGAGCCCTTAAATGGTTCGACTTTTCTTTAAAGGGAATTAAATCGGGGGATGGAACCCTGGAAGGCTATATAGGAACCGTTGTTGATATAAGCGATTTAAAAGAAACAGAGTTGGCCCTTATCAGTGCCAAGGAAAAGGAGACCAGGGCCAATGAAGCCAAAGACGATTTCCTATCCACCATGTCACATGAAATACGAACACCACTTAATGCGGTCATCGGTGTTAGTCACCTTTTGTTATTGGAAGACCCCAAAAAAGAACAATTGGAAAACCTCAATGCCCTAAAATACTCCTCTGAACATTTACTGGAGTTGGTAAACGATATCCTGGATTTTAATAAGATAGCATCCGGTTCACTGGAGTTGGAAGATCGGGACTTTAGTTTAGAGCACATCCTGAATGGGATCGGTAGTATTTTTAATATCAAGGCAAGGGAAAAGAATTTAAAATTTAAAATAAAAAAAGACAGTTCCCTACCGGATATGTTTATGGGCGATAGTACTAGAATTGCCCAGGTCATCACCAATTTAGTGAACAATGCCATCAAGTTTACCGAAAAAGGGAAAGTAATACTGGATATTGAACTTACGGATGAACTACAAGATGAGTATCTTCTTGAGTTTAAAGTAATCGATACCGGTATTGGGATACCCCATGACAAAAAAGATAAAATATTCCACTCCTTTGCCCAGGCCAATTCGGATACGACGAGAAAATATGGTGGTACGGGACTGGGATTGGCGATATGTAAGAAACTATTGGAAATCATGGGTAGTGATCTTTTTGTAGAAAGTGAAGTGGGCAAAGGTTCCGAATTCAGCTTTTTCCTGCGTTTAAAAAAGAGTGAGAAAATCAGTGGTCAAGATACCGAACATGATCTAGATCAACTTGATTACCAAAAAAAGGACAATCTAAAGGGGGTAAAAATCTTGGTAGCGGAAGACAATAAGTTGAATGTACTGGTCATCAAAAAATTCTTGAGCAAATGGAACGTCAACTTTGATATCGCCGAAAATGGGCTCATTGCCCTAGACAAGGCCCTAAATAATAGCTATGATATGATTTTAATGGACCTGCAGATGCCCGTAATGAACGGTTTTGATGCCAGTAAGGCCATTAGAGAGACCAACATTCCCCTAAACAAGGTTATCCCTATTTACGCCCTATCTGCTTCAACGGGGATAGATATTAAGCACAAAATCCTGAAATTTGGGATGAACGGCCTAATTACCAAACCCTTTAATCCGTCGAAATTATATCGCACGTTATCCAAGATCATCCTTAACGCATATGTATCCTAAGTGTTTGGTTTGACCTCCCCTATCGTAATACAAACCTAAGCAACTTGCTCACTTTGTAGTGCTATCACACCCAACTGCTCCATAAGTATCATCTGATCGGCAATAAGCCAGTGATCCGTAATACGAGCATTTTCAATAGTATAGCGAATAACAAAGGGCAAATCCATTTTTCTACCGGTGGGCGGTATTCCATTCAGCTCTTTTTTGTGTATACCCGTGGCACGGCCCCTAACGATTACCTTATTGCCCTCGGTCAACATCTCTTCGATAAAAAGTTCGTATTTGGGAAAGGCCCCATCAAAGAACTGAATATGTTCTATCAACTTTTCATCAGAGGTATATTCTTCACACAATTCACGCGTTTTTTCCTCTCCGGATATCGCATTGAAATACTTGATAATGAATTCCCTGTTTCTCTTAAGATCTTTCATGATAAAAATTGTTTCGTTGTTACATTTTTTTCTTTCACCCAAAGTTAGGCACTGATTCCATTCGGAATTTGACCATAGGTTGCAAAAATTTGCGCTGGGGTTGCATAATTTAGATTTAGGAAATCAATCTGTATTCCGAGGGGTTGAATCCGAACTCTTGTTGAAAAGATCGGGTAAAGTGGCTTTTACTCGCAAATCCCACCTTATGACATACCTCGCCCACATTCAAATCCTGATGCGTTGATCGCAATAGTTTTTTGGCAGTTTCCAATCGGACAAAACGCAGGTACTGTTGAGGCGACATTTTAGTCAAGGTCTTTAATTTACGAAAGAGCTGCGTTCTGCTTAGGGCCATGGCATTGGCCAAACCATCTACCTTAAAATTGGGGTCCCCCATACGAGCATGGATAACCGTATGTAGTTTCTTTAGAAAAACACCTTCACTTGCACTCCTTTTTGTTGCAGCATTTTCCAGATGTTCTGTATTGGAAAAATGGATGGTGAGTCTTTTATTTATTTCTGTAAAGTACCTAGGATATTTTTTGGGAAGTAATGTCTGGTTTTGATGTATCTTTTTTGATGGGGTTAGGCGGGCCGTAGTGGGAATCGTTACAATGAAGCGGGTACCTTTCTCCAAATTTTTAACGCCGAGCCTCATGCTCACCGATGATAGGATCTCTCCCAGTTTTGAAAGATCTACCCCGGTATTTTCAATAGAGAGCATGCATCTGTCCTTCTGTTTCGTATACTCTCCAATGGTCACCGCGACCGTATAGGATTGCGGGGTAAAGGTTATGATACGGCTTAGCAGAACGGTAATTTCGGATACTGCCTCGGTAGGATTATAGGCGGCGTATACGTGAGGTATCCTAGTAGTAAATACCAATGATACTTCCTGGGCGGCCGCAAAAGGTTGAAGGCCCGTGACCAGCTCACGGAACAAGGGTACAAGATCTGCATTTACTTTAAAGCCCATCTTAATGCATCCGATACAATTAATAGTACTTAAAAGATATTGCTTTTTTTGATACCACTGCATTTAAGGAACATGATTTTTATTTTCCCAGTTTCCGAA
>JBCBZE010000194.1:0-6683 GCA_039815505.1 Bacteroidota bacterium
CCCGATTTGGAAAATGGAACCAAATCCTGACCATCCCCGCCCCCAACCCCGAGATAAAGCATTTGAGCCTTATGCGCCACTACGCAAGGGGTATTGCCTTTATAAGAAAGAACAACGCCAAAGAGGCACAGGAAGAACTGGAGGCCATTACACTGCTCAAAGAGGATCCAGCATTGGAAAATATAGTGGCCACAGCGCATAATCCTTCCATCAACATTGCCAACATAGCATATGAGGTCGTCGCGGGGGAGTTGGCCGCTTTGCAAGGCAATCTTACAAAGGCCCGGGAACATCTGGAAAAAGCAGTGGTTTTTGAAGATGGGCTTACGTATACGGAACCCGCTGCATGGCATATTCCTACCCGTCAGAATCTTGGTGCATTGCTGCTTAAGAATGGCGATTATGAAGCCGCAGAAAAAATCTATAAGGAAGATCTTGAAGTACTTAGACAGAACGGTTGGTCGCTCATGGGGCTTTATCAAAGTCTAAAGGCGCAAGATAAAATGGAAGAAGCCAAAACAATTAAAGCAGAATTTGATACGGCATGGGGCCATGCCGATATTGAAATAAGTACGTCTGTACTATAATTGAGCATACACCAAATTTTAAAATAGGTATGGGAATTTTCAATACATCAAATTTTTCAACGGAGTTGATTTTATTTCTTACGCTCATAGCGATCGTATCGGTGCACAAAATTATGATTATCGAAAAGGAATTACCGGTATACAATCCAACGGACATCAATCCGCTATTGGTAGATGGGAGTTTGCAAAATGTAGGCAAAGGCCATACCGTTTTGGATTTTAGCCTAGTCAACCAAAATGGGGATACCATAACACAGGAGGATTATGAAAACACCGTTTATGTAACAGATTTTATATTCACTCGCTGCCCTAGTATCTGTCCTATTATGACCAATAACATGGGCAAACTACAGAATAAATTTCTAGAAAACGATAGGGTAAAGCTGTTATCGTTATCGGTTACCCCTGAAATGGACAGTGTTCCCGTTTTAAGGGCGTATGCGGACAGAAATAAAGTACTGGATTTCAAATGGAACATTGTTACCGGGGATAAAAAGCATATTTATGAGTTGGCACGTAAAAGTTATTTTACGGTAGCAGATGAGGGAGATGGAGGTTTACAGGATTTTATTCACACGGAGAAATTTGTATTGGTCGATACAAAAAAACAGATTAGGGGTATCTATGATGGCACCAATGCGAATGAAATGGAACGGTTGATACAAGATATAGAGACCTTGCTCAATTAAAAAATTATAGTTCAGAAACCCGGTGTTTCGCCTCATTGAATTCGGTCATCATATCCGCAATGATGGTAGCGGCAGGTTTAATATCATGGATAAGCGTCGCTACCTGCCCTATCTCTAGTTCCCCTTCGTCCATATCCCCTTCGAACATGCCCCGTTTGGCCCTGGCACGGCCCAACAAATCTTTCAATTGCTCTACCGTAGCCCCATTGGCGTAGGCCTGTTGCACATCTTCATAGAACTTGTTCTTTATAAGACGCACGGGGGCCAGTTCCTTCAGTGTCAATTGTGTGTCCCCTTCTCCCGATGCCACTACCTTTTGCTTAAAGAGCTCATGGGAGGAAGCTTCATGGCTGGCCACGAATCTACTCCCTACCTGCACGCCATCGGCTCCTAAAACCATCGCGGCCAGCATAGCCTGCCCCGTAGCAATACCCCCTGCGGCAATGATGGGGATATGTAGCTTTTCCTTTACAGCGGGAATCAAAGTAAAAGTGGTGGTTTCGTCCCTACCATTATGCCCCCCGGCCTCAAAACCTTCGGCTACCACGGCATCTACACCTGCTTCTTGGGCCTTTAAAGCAAACTTTACACTACTGACCACATGGACTACGGTAACTCCCTTTTCCTTGAAATAATTGGTCCATGTTTTAGGATTCCCGGCAGAAGTAAACACAATTTTCACTCCCTGTGTTCGGATGATCTCCATAATTTCCTGCAAGTCGGGATACAGCATCGGTACGTTTACCCCAAAGGGTTGATCCGTAGCTTGTTTACATTTTTGAATATGTTCCCGCAACACGTCGGGATACATGGATCCCGCACCTATAATACCTAGTCCCCCCGCGTTGGAAACCGCGGATGCCAAACGCCAACCGCTGGCCCAGACCATACCTGCCTGTATAATGGGGTATTGTATGTTGAATAATTGAGTGATTTTGTTCTGCGTCATAAATAGTACATTCAAGAATAGCCGGAAACCCATATTATAATTAGCCGCAACTACAAGCCAAGGACATGGAACGGCACTAGGATATTACACCGGAACCGATCAGTTCATCACCGATATACCAAGCTACGAACTGACCTTCCGTAATGGCGGACTGTTTTTCTTCAAAATCCACGTACAATCCACCATCAATTTTATATAAAGTGGCCTTCTGTAAGGGTTGCCTATACCGTATACGTGCCATTACTTCCATAGCCTCATCCGATTTTAAGGCCAAATCGGTGCGTACCCAATGCAATTCCCCATTGGTTACAAAAAGGGTTCTACGGTACAGTCCTGGGTGCGCCTTTCCCTGACCGGTATAAATGACATTTTCGGACACATCGGTTTCAATAACAAACAAGGGTTCTTTGGTTCCTCCTACATCCAAGCCCTTACGTTGGCCCTTGGTAAAATAATGTGCGCCTTGATGTTCGCCCACTACCCTACCATCATTGAGTTCATATCTGGGTTTTTCCGAAAAATAAGCCAGTTCTTCCTCCTTGCTTTCAAATTTGGGCATGGTATGGCGATACTGCTCCAACGAAGAAGGTACTTCTACAATAATGCCTTTTTTTGGTTTCAGTTTTTGTTGGAGGAAATCGGGCAAACGTACCTTTCCGATAAAACATAAACCTTGTGAGTCTTTCTTATCGGCCGTGATCAAATCATTGTCCGCAGCAATGCTGCGGACTTCAGGTTTCGTAAGTTCGCCTATGGGGAACAGGGTCTTGGATAATTGATCTTGGGAAAGCTGACATAAAAAATAGGATTGATCCTTGTTTCCGTCCACGCCCGCCATTAATCGATAGGTCGCTGTTCCATCAGTATTTTTGATGGTTTCCTTTCTACAATAGTGCCCCGTAGCTACATAATCCGCTCCCAATTGCAAAGCTATTTTTAGAAAGACATCGAATTTTATTTCCCTATTGCATAGCACATCGGGGTTTGGTGTACGTCCTTTTTCATACTCGCTGAACATATAATCTACGATACGCTCTTTATACACCTCACTCAGATCTACCGTTTGGAAAGGAATACCCAGTTTTTCGGCCACAATCAGTGCATCGTTACTATCCTCTACCCAAGGGCATTCATCAGAAATAATTACGGAATCGTCATGCCAGTTTTTCATAAACAGTGCAATGACCTCATATCCCTGTTGCTTTAGCAGGTATGCGGTAACACTGGAATCCACTCCGCCGGAAAGTCCGACTACAACTTTTTTCATCGATTTGTAACTAATTAAGCGCAAAAATACGAAATATTCAAAGTAGTATACGTACACCAATTCCTTAACAATTCCCTAAAATATTTAAAGTTACGGTAACCTAGACTTAAAAATTGATTTAAGCGTTCCGGGCGATTATACCTTAATTTCAACTTCTAATAAAGAACCAAAAAATAAAGAAAATGAAAACCATCCCACATGTTGGTAAACTATTGTTTTTACTGGCATTTACCTTAATTAGCTTTTCGTGTAGTAACGATGACGGAGGCGGCCCCGGTGCCGACGACGACGTAAGTATGGAAGACCCTTCTGCCGATGACGATGTAGACACGGAAGACCCTGCTTCCGATGCCCCCACCCTTAATTTAGTGGAGCTTGTTTCGGAAACGGAAGAGCTATCGTTACTGGAAGAAGCGCTGATACAAGCTAACTTAACCAATGACCTAACAGGTGAAGGACCTTTTACCGTATTTGCACCTACCAATGGGGCCATTGAGGAATTGTTTGATACGCTCGGGGACGATTTCAATAGTTTTGATGATTTTGATGACGTTTTGGAAATACTATTGCTGCAGACCATATTGCGATACCATGTGGTACCCGGGAACCTTACTTCCTCCGATTTACAAGTAGGGACCTTGGCTACTTTATTGGAGGACGAGACCTTGGAGGTCATAGCCTCCGGGGACACCTTCGTTATTGGCGATGCCAGCGATATTGATGCCCATATTACGGGCGCGGACAATCTAGCGACCAATGGAGTGGCCCATATCATTGATAAAATATTGATTCCCCAAGAAATCTTAGATCTCATTGGGGATATTGATACCGGTTCCAAGACCATCAGTGAATTGGTGATGGAGACCGAGGGGCTTAGTTTTTTGGAAGAGGCGCTGGAGCTGACCGGACTTTTGGAAACCCTGGATACTGAGGGACCATTTACCGTATTCGCTCCATCGGATGATAGCCTAAACGAACTACTCGCCTTTTTGGGCGTAGCTTTTAACGGAATCGAAGATTTTGATACCGAATTTGAAATAAATCTGCTACGTGATATCCTATTATATCACGTAGTACCGGGAGAAGTAAGGTCTACCGACCTTAATGCCGGGAATCTTAATCCGCTTTTGGAAGGAAGTAGCTTGGAAGTTGTTGCGGACGGTAATGGATTTGCCCTAAGGGATGTCACCACCTTGACCGCATCCTTTGTACTGACCGATATTTCTGCGGAAAACGGTGTAATCCATACCATTGATCGTATCCTACTTCCACAATCCGTGCTAGATGATCTGGCCATGGAGACCGAAGCCTTGATCCTAGAATTTTTAGCATCCCAGGATAATTTGGACGAAATACGAAACACCTTTATTTTGGTGAGGGACAACGTAGGTCAAATTCTTGATGGACGTCCATTCACTTTTTTCTTTCCCAACGATGCGGCGTTCATTGAGTTGTTCAATGCGGTAGATGGAGTGGATTCCATTTCGGATTTTAATACCCCGGACGGAAGACTTGCCTTGGCAAGGATTTTAGGGTATCACTGTATTCCAGCTACTTTTACATCTTCGGACTTCTCCGATGGACAATCGTTGACCACCTTTCAAGGAGAAAATGTGACCGTGACCGTAAATGGGGACCACATAAACATCATTGATGCAACAGGTATACCATCCAAAGTTGTAAATGCGGACAACCATATTATTAATGGGGTCATCCATGTAGTAGATAAAGTCTTGATACCTCAAGAAGTTCTAAATCTATTATAAATTTATTTGCTGTACGCTTTATTATGCTGTCATGTTCAAGAACCGGGGACCAAAAGTCTCCGGTTTTTTTAGGTATAATGCAATTAGGCACCCAGATTGTAAGAAGCCTAAAAAGCCTTTAACAACCTATTTCGCTTTTTATAATATCTTCATTTTGTTAAACTTTTACTAAAAATAAATAAACAAAAGCAACCTTTGGATAATTTCGTACTCTTCTTATCAAACAACTTAAAAACGTAGTTTTATTACCTTTGAACGGTAAAAATTACACTTTATCGTTGTTTTTAGTATCGAAAGCTGATAATGCTAAAACAAACCCCACGCAATATTTGCTTCGATTTTATAGTTAATTATTAAACAATAAATTAATTTAAAATGAAGATTATGAAAAGATTCCTCAAATTGAAAAGTGTATTTATGCTATTTGCGATGACCTCTCTGGTACTTTCTTGTAGTGACGATGACGATGGAGGAGGTCTTCCCGACCCAATAATACCGGGAGAGGATATAGTGGACTTAGCGCTAGGGAATGCTGACTTAAACGATTTGGTCGTTGCATTGCAAGCCGCGGACGGTGATTTGGTATCCGTATTGCGCGGAGATGGGCCGTTTACCGTATTTGCCCCTACCAATGAAGCTTTCGATGCTTTTTTAACTGCTAATGGTTTTGCCAATTTGGAAGCGGTACCAACCGATGTATTAAGTCTAATATTATTAAACCATGTGGTAGCCGGAGAAAATTTATCCACAAGTCTTTCTACCGGTTACATATCGTCCTCATCCACGGCGGGTGTTGGCGGTGCTAACCTAAGTTTATTTATAGATACCAGTAGTGGTGTTGAGATCAACGGTGTTTCCTCAGTAACCACTGCAGATGTAAATGCATCCAACGGCGTTATACATATCGTTGATGCCGTAATAGGATTGCCCAATATCGTAGACCATGCCGTGGCCAACCCCGATCTTTCGGACCTGGTCGGTGCACTCACCGCCGATGACAATACCACCTTTACCGATCTGTTATCCGATGCAGATGAAGATTTTACCGTATTAGCTCCCGTTAATGGCGCATTTGCATTCTTCAACAATCCCAATGACAATGATATCAATAATGTATTATCCAATCATGTAATCGTCGGTGCTGCAGCATTGTCCACGGATCTTTCCACGGGTTATGATCTTAGTACGGCAGGGACCAATGATGATGGGGACAATCTAAGTTTGTATGTGAATACCGACGATGGTGTTGTTTTTAATGGCAACAGTACCGTTATAGCCGCCGATATCGTTGCTACCAACGGTATTATCCATGCGGTGGATGCGGTTATCGATATCCCAACGGTCGTCACCTTTGCAACGGCAGACCCCAACTTTTCTACCTTGGTCAGCGCATTGACCGACCTAACGCCCGGAACCGAGTTCGCA
>JBCBZE010000340.1:0-3729 GCA_039815505.1 Bacteroidota bacterium
AGAAATCTTTTATACTAGAGGTACTTCGAGGAGGAAAAATAGAAGAACTAACGCTAGAATTTAAGGAATAAACACGCTCGTAGCAATTCAATTCCAATGTTGGCAACGGTCATTTATGGGTAATTTGGCCGTTTCATGTTTCTTCTAAAGATGCATCCAGGTTTCCAGAATACCTTTAGTCTTATTTCAGAAAAGATAGAAAAAGTAATTGTTTCCACCTTTCCGTTGAGGCTGGTTATACGATGGGAGGTCTACTTTACCAGCTATAGGTTTACCTTGGGAGCAGGGCTTGGTTTTAAGTAAAACTACTTTCCTGAAATGGATTAACTGCCGTTTCAATCATCATTTTGGGCGATTCACTTTCTTTTAAAGATTCTTCCATACTTCCTACGTTACTTTTGAATCTGAAAACAAACATTTTGATTTGCTTTTGATTGTTTTAAAACAGAAAGTGAGTAAAGTGATTTGAACCTTCACTTTCAATAAAGCAAATGCCTTAAAAATTAAAAATGAAACACTTTGAGATCAATCCACTAGGGATACTAGCTATTTTTTCGATGCTCTTGGTTTTATCCGCTTGTTCAAATGATGAAAGTGAATCAAGTTCAGAACCCTTTATTTATCGAATTCCTGTGATAGTGCATGTGGTGCACAACGGGGAGGCCGTAGGCATGGGCCCCAACATTTCACAGGCCCAGGTGCAATCGCAAATTGATGTCCTTAATGAAGATTTTAGAAGAATCCCTGGCAGCAATGGTTTTAACTCGATAGGGATAGATACACAAATTGAGTTTTATTTGGCTAGCACCGACCCCGATGGGAATATACTTTCAGAACCGGGAATCGATCGTTATGACGGAGGCCGTTTTATATGGCCAACAGGTTTCGCTACCTCCGTAGATTCCCAACTAAAGCCGGCGACCATTTGGGACCCCAATCGATATTTCAATATCTGGACAGTGAATTTTGGTGGATTTGTGGGCAGGAATTTATTGGGGTATGCGCAGTTTCCTTCCAACTCTGGCTTAACCGGCTTAAATGCGGATGAAGGAGCTGCGGATACCGATGGTGTTGTGGTGGGCTACAAATATTTTGGCAGTGCCGAAAAAGGTGAATTCCCCGATTTAAATCTTACCTATGATTTGGGAAGAACTACGACGCACGAGGTGGGACATTGGTTGGGCTTGCGTCATATTTGGGGTGATGGGGATTGTTCGGTAGATGATTTTTGCGATGACACGCCAAATGCTGACGAGCCCAACTTTACCTGCGAAACGCACATCTCTTGTGGTACTCAGGATATGATCGAGAACTATATGGATTACACGGAAGACCGGTGCATGAGTCTGTTTACCCAAGACCAAAAAGACCGTATGATCCAAGTATTGGAAAATAGTATACGTAGAAACACCTTGTACAATTAATTTAAGCAAGCGGATCATACGTGCATTGCAACTTTTTCTACGGGCAGACAATACAAAATTGATTTAAAGACAGGCGAAGTAACAACGCAATAAAAAGAGCTAAGGAAGAAAAGCAAGATGATACATTAAAACTTATTATGGAAAACATTCAATATTATTTTGGAGGCATTGTTCTAACTGCATTGATTGCAGAAATTATTTGGTCGAACAAAAAAAAGAAGTCCGTATTTACGGTAAAGGAAAGCTTGGGTAATCTGGGCATATTTATAGGGAACAACCTAATGAAACCGCTTTCTTTGGCCTGGAAGTACTTGGTATTGGGCTGGATAGAACCCTACCAACTTTTTACGGTTCCTACCAATGTGCTCACGGTACTTCTAACATTTTTAGTGGCAGAATTCGGTTTTTATTGGTATCATCGCCTAAGTCATGAAATCCCTTTGTTGTGGACGCTACATCATACGCATCACTCGGCGATGCGTATGAATTTAACCACCGCGGTTCGATTAAATTGGGTGGGGGCTTTTGTAAGTCCATTCATTTACTTGCCGTTTGTACTACTCGGTTTCTCGGCAGAAATATTGATCACTAGTCTAGTGATAGGGTTATTTTTCCAATACTTTTTACATACCGAAGCCATTGGGAAACTTGGCATCGTGGAAGGTAAATTCTTTAACACACCTTCGGCACATCGAGTGCATCATGGTTCCAATGAAAAGTACATAGATAAGAACTATGGCGGTATGCTCATTATTTTTGACCGATTATTTGGAACATATCAATCAGAAATGGAGAAAGTAACCTATGGGGTTACCACAGGGTTTTATAGTAACAACCCCATAAAACTCAATTTCTTGCCCATTTATCAATTCCTAAGGGGGAATTGGAAACGGGAAAAACAACGTATCAAAGAACAAAAATTACGAAATAAAACTTAATTGGTTACTCTTTAGGACAGGAATACCCCTAGCCCTTTAACCATGTATTCAAATCGGAAATGGGGCTTACCCCAAATAAATTTGGAAATTTGACCTAAAACTACCCAATAGATGAAAATAGCAGTACACCTAAGTCATGTTCAACCCAGGATTATCCTAATTTTAGGCATCATACTGCTAACGAGCTGTGGAGATGTTAGACCTAAAATCGTATTGTCGGCAACCGTTCCAGAAATCGCTAAAAAGAGGGAAGCTAAAATACTAACCGCTTTTTTTGGATTGGACAACGGGTTGAATCAGCGGTCTAGACTATTGTATGCAAATGCACCGGGTAAAGATGGAATGCCCATGGTCTTTTCCCATGAAATTGATCCGATTACGCTAGAGGGTAGTGACTTTGAAGTGACCACCAGAAATGGTAGTATATATCAAGTGGAAGCCGTTACCTTACTTCCTGCCAATGAAGAATTTGAACTTAGAACCGTATTGCTCATTGGAGAGTACGGCAATTATCCCGATAACCCACCTATTTCCATTAAAATTGTGGGCGATTTGTTGAGCAGAACAGGACATAACTTTAAAGGGGAAAGTAAAAAGGTAATCCCGTTGGAAGAAGGTCCTATTCTGAGCTACGCGGAATATTTCTCGTTTACCGAAGAGTATCCCTATGTGGAAAAAGGAAGAGGTTGCGATTGCCCAAGAGCAAGCACCAAAATGGTCGTTAGAACAGTTTGGGCCGGAGGAGTAAGAGCCGTCAATGGAGATGAACTTGGGGATAATGAGTTAAATGATTTTGAAGTGACCATGGTGAAAGGTACGGATACATTGCTCTTAAAGCCCTATCAACTTGCCGATCTCGATGATAACGACAATAACATTGATTTATGCTTAAGGGAGTCCGGCATTCCCATCCAGGTTAGGGTGAACAAAAATGTAGCCATAGATCCAAGAGGGGATAAAAACCCTGAGACTAGGGTGGAGATCAAAAGCAGATGGTAAGGTCGCCTTTGAACCCCGTTTACTATAACGCCGACCCATTGAGGAATTGATCATCGAAAAAAAATATCAGGTAGCGTTGAAATGCGTTTCGATACTGTGACTATCCCACAGGGCACACACTACATAACTTGATTAGCGCCAGTTTTTATTTCTCTTCTCGTAAAATTTTCTCCATTTTTCGACCTTTTGCCAATTCATCGATCAGCTTTTCCATACGCCTACATTGTTTATATACTGCAAATTCATCCGCTATTTCTTCAATTCGATAACCACAAACAACTCCTTTGATCATGTGTGCATTGGTATGGATTTTGGCTCCCTCAAAAAAAACTCCAAAAGTCCCATTACCTGCAATAAAAGATTCCAAT
>JBCBZE010000231.1:0-5741 GCA_039815505.1 Bacteroidota bacterium
AAATTTTGTCATAATAGATTTTACTAAATCGCAAATATGTATGTTGCATAGAGCTATTGTCGTCTCAATCTATTATGCCCAGCGCAACACATGCTATACCAGCGGCGTTAATTAAGCGGCAAAGGTACTGCTAATTATTTACATAAGAGTTCCTTCTTTGGAATACTTGAGCTGGTATTGGAGTTATGTTTGTCCAAGATAGTGCAGTAATTGTTCTAGGGCTTGTCCACGATGGCTTATTTTGTTTTTTACTTTAATCGGTAGTTCTGCAAATGTTTTAGTATAACCCAATGGTGTAAAAATAGGATCATATCCAAATCCTTGTTTGCCATATTTTTTTAAGGTAATCTCCCCTTTGACTATTCCTTGGAATATATATTGGCCATCTTCTAGATTTAGGGCTATTACCGTTCTGAATTCAGCTGATCTTGAGGTTCTTCCCTTGAGCTTTCTCAATACCTTTTCTATATTCTTTTCTGAATTTTTTTCTTCTCCTGCATAACGGGCAGAGTATACACCAGGTGCACCGTTCAAGGCATTAACGTGCAAACCGGTATCATCCGCGAAGCATGGATAACCATAGTTTTGAGTTACGTAATCTGCCTTTAAAATGGCATTTTCTTCTAAAGTTTCCCCGGTTTCCGGAATTTCGTCCATACAACCAATATCGTTCAAGGATACTAAGGTTACATGTTCGGGGAGCAGTAATTGTACTTCTTTGATTTTATTTTCGTTGTGCGTAGCAAAAACCAGTTTCATTGAACAATTTCTCTATGGTAGCGTTAAAAAATTTAAATCTAAAAATAGTAAATTTATTCACTTTGTATTTTTACTTATGAAATTAAAACTTCCACCTCCGCTGATAACATTTGTTTTTGGCTTGTTGATGTATGTATTGGCGAAAATCCTGCCTATTGGGGCCTTTGATTTTTTTGGACGCCCTTATCTCATAAAAGGATTGTTATTTTTGGGCGTGATAGTTGCTTCCATCGCATTGATTCAATTTTTTCGCAATAGAACTACCACTGACCCGGCTTCCCCTTCAAAAGCTACCCATTTGGTTACAAATGGTCTTTATAACTATACAAGGAACCCTATGTATTTGGCCATGTTGCTTATGTTATTGGCCTGGGGCCTTTGGTTGGGAAACGCTTTTAACGTGCTTGTTGCCGCTGGTTTTGTTTCTTATATGAACGCCTATCAAATTATACCCGAAGAAAAGGCGTTGGGTCAAATTTTTGGAAAAGCGTACCACCACTATTGTGTTAGGGTAAGGCGTTGGTTTTAGATATTGAAATATTAGTTTTTAAGCTTATATGTGTATATATTAGCAAATTAACTTATATTTTAATATATTAGCACTTTGACTTATAAGTATGATAGCAATTATAACAGGGGATATCATTAATTCGGAAAATTATAATAGTTCTGAATGGATGGGTGTTTTAAAAAAATACTTTTCCCAATTGGGAGAAACGCCACAGGATTGGGAGATTTATAGGGGCGATGAATTTCAACTAAAGGTATCGAAAGAAAATGCCTTACAAACTGCTATACACATAAAAGCCTTGGTCAAATCCATAAAAACTTTAGATGTACGCATAAGTATCGGAATAGGTACGGAAACATTTAGGGGGGCGGGCGTAAGCGAATCAAACGGTTCTGCCTACCAGCTTTCGGGAAGGACATTTAACAGTTTAAAGGAGCAAAAACTAAATTTAGCTATTTCTATCGGAGATGAAAATCGTGATAGGACCCTAAATTTGATGTTGAAACTTGCCTTGAATTTTATGGACGATTGGTCCACGGTTTCCGCGGAGATCGTAGCATTGGCATTGGAGAGACCGGCAGCTTCACAAACCGAAATTGCCGAACAACTTTCTATACGGCAATCCGCCGTAAGTCAACGCCAAAAAAGGGCAAGATTGGATTTGGTTTTTGAATTGTTGGAATACTATACCAAAACTATAAATGAAATACGCGAATAATGCTTTTTATTAAACTTTTCTTAGCACACCTCATAGGGGATTTTTTATTACAGCCTAACCGATGGGTCATCCATAAGGAGTCTAATAAGTTGTTTTCCAAATATTTATATTTTCATGTGCTATTACATTTTATAGTGACCATGGTATTGTTATGGGATATAAGTTATTGGGGAATAGCTTTGGTTATTATGGTTTCACATTACATAATAGATGCCGCTAAGCTATATGCCAATGCTGTTTTTAGGAATAAAAGCATTCCCTTTTTTATAGATCAATTTCTACATATTGGAGTTTTATACGCCTGTGCCTATTACATGAATCTGGCGGAACATACTTTAACGCTCATATCACAAATAGACTGGGGCCTGGTAACCGCAGCGGTTTTTGTAAGCTATCCGGCCGCAATCATTATGGGCAAATTATTAGCCGGTTTATCCAATCAAATAGAGTTAGATCACAAATCTTTACCTAATGCAGGCAAATATATTGGCATCATAGAGCGGCTTTTTGTTTTGGTATTTATCATTTTGGGAAGGTGGGAAGCCATAGGTTTATTGATTGCGGCAAAATCCGTCTTCAGATTTAATGACCTCAAGGAAACGAACAATAGAAAATTGACGGAGTACATATTGATCGGAACTTTAACGAGCTTTGGATTGGCGATTTTAACAGGAGTAATCTATACCGGTATTTGAGTATGAATATACCAAATTGTGATATTTCCAATTTTTATGGATTTATAAGACAAAATTCGCATCAAAATCCGCGTAAAGCTGAACCTGAATCAATTTTCCTCTTGAATCCAAAAATCCGATAGAATTAATAATTACTTTTGGGGCTTAATTTTTTATAAAGAATGATAGAGGTGGGCAGAAAGTATGTTTTTGATTTTGATAGCACCCTTACCAGGGTAGAGGCCTTGGACGTTTTAGCGGAAATGACATTGCAAGGCAAATCCAACCGAGAAGAAATCGTTAATGAAATCCAGAAAATCACTAACCTTGGAATAGATGGTGATATTTCCTTTACGGACTCCTTGGAAAGAAGAATTAAATTGTTGAACGCCCATAAAAACGATTTGAAAGGTCTTGTGGGCGAACTACGCCAGAAAATATCTAAATCCATAGCGTCGAACAAAGATTTTTTTCATAATTTTTCGGATGATATCTATGTGATTTCTTGTGGTTTTAAAGAGTTTATAGACCCTATCGTCGAAGAATACAATATTCCTTCGGAACGGGTATATGCCAATACGTTTAAATTTGACGAAGATGGTAATATCATTGGTTTTGACGAAGAAAATGTGTTGGCATCCCATAATGGCAAGATAGAGTGTCTCAAAAAACTTGATCTGGAGGGAGAGGTACAGGTAATCGGCGATGGGTATAGCGATTATGTTATGCGAGAGGCCGGTATCGCCGATAAGTTTTTTGCGTACACGGAAAACGTACACCGGGAAAAAGCGGCCAATAACGCCGATCATGTAGCCCCAAATTTGGATGAGTTTTTATTCGTAAACGATTTGCCAAGGAAAATATCCTATCCCAAGAACAGGATAAAGATTTTATTGTTGGAAAATGTACATCCCGCGGCCTTTGATAACCTTTCCGAGGATGGTTTTTCCGTTGAATTGGTAAAACACAGTTTATCCGAAGAAGAGCTCATAGAAAAAATCAAAGGCGTACATGTATTGGGAATCAGGTCTAAAACGCAGGTAACCCAAAAAGTTCTGAATGCTGCCAATAAATTATTGGTTGTCGGTGCATTTTGTATCGGGACTACCCAGATAGATTTGGATTATTGTAAAAGGAAAGGGGTAGTGGTTTTTAACGCACCGTACAGCAATACCAGGTCCGTAGTGGAATTGGCCATAGGGCAGATCATTATGTTGATGCGCAATGTATTTCCGCGCAGTACCGAAATCCATAGTGGTAAATGGAATAAAACAGCAGCTAATTCGAGAGAGGTACGGGGAAAGAACTTGGGTATTGTGGGTTATGGCAATATTGGAAAACAGTTGTCCGTTCTTGCCGAAGCTATAGGCATGCGTGTCTATTACTATGATATTGAAGATCGTTTAGCATTGGGAAATGCCATTAAATGCGCCACTTTGGAGGATTTGTTAAGCGTTTCCGATGTGGTTACACTTCACATAGATGATAACAAGGCCAATAAAAACTTCATAGGGGAACGTGAAATTAACCAGATGAGGGATGGGGCCATGCTTATTAATCTATCCCGTGGTTTTGTAGTTGATATTGAAGCTTTGGTGAAAGGTTTAAAAAGCAAAAAAATTGGTGGGGCCGCAGTGGATGTATATCCCGAGGAGCCCAGGAGTAACGGGGACTTTGTGACACAATTACAAGGACTTTCCAATGTAATATTAACCCCGCATGTTGGCGGGAGTACGGAAGAAGCACAACGAAATATCGCCGATTTTGTCCCCAATAAGATAATGGATTATGTTAATTCCGGTAATACCGTAGATGCGGTAAATTTCCCCAATATTCGATTGCCTAAGCAGACGAATGCACATCGATTCTTGCACATACATAGGAACGTCCCCGGAATTATGGCCAAAATCAATGAGGTCTTGGCTACATATGAGATGAATATTTCCGGACAATATCTATCCACGGATAACGAGGTAGGATACGTAATTACCGATTTGGACAAAGAGTATAACAAGGACGTGGTCAAAGCGCTTAAAAAGGTAGATAACACGATTAAATTCAGGGTATTATACTAACCGTTTTTTCGAGAACCTGACGAGCATTGTGGATACATACAATTTATCGATGGTGGTAGGGCTCGTTTTTCAGTATGGTAAAAGCACGGTACATCTGTTCCACCAAAAATAAACGCACCATTTGATGCGAAAACGTCATTTGGGACAAACTAATTTTTCCTTGGGCTTTCCGATGTATGGAATCACTAAATCCGTAGGGGCCTCCAACAACAAGCACCAATTGTTTTATACCGGAATTCATTTTCTTTTGTAGGTATTTTGAAAACAAAATAGAGGTATATTGTTCTCCCCTCTCATCCAATAACAAAAGTTCATCGGACGTATTTAACCGCTTAAGAATAGCTTCCCCTTCCTTTTCCTTCTGTTGCGCTTCGGATAGGTTCTTCGCATTTTTTATATCGGGTATTACCTCCAATTTAAATTTCACATAATGTTTCAACCGGGTTTCGTATTCCGTAATTAACGCCAATAAGGATTTGCTATCGGTTTTTCCTATGACAAGTAGTTTAATGGTCATAAGTACAAAGTTAAAATTTTGAATGTATTCAATTTCATTATTGGATTTTGTTTTTAGTAAATTAGCACAAAGCAAAGACCTACGGATGATTTCAAAAAAGCAATTTCAAAAAGAATTGGATCTTATTATCAAGAACGC
Organism: Bacteroidota bacterium; assembly: GCA_039815505.1. Taxonomy (GTDB): domain Bacteria; phylum Bacteroidota; class Bacteroidia; order Flavobacteriales; family Flavobacteriaceae; genus CANLWN01. The sequence continues at coordinate 5,393 of JBCBZE010000231.1, forward strand.
CATTCGTGAAGATGTGGGCGACGGCGATCATAGTTCGTTAGCCTGCATACCCAAAAATGCCGTAGGGAAGGCAAAACTTCTGGTAAAGGACGAGGGGGTCATTGCGGGCATAGATTTTGCCAAGCGCGTTTTTTCATATGTTGATGACAGTATGGAGATAGAAAATTTGATAGAGGATGGCGAACAGGTAAAGTATGGAGATATCGCCTTTTATGTCCAAGGAAGCTCCCAAAGTATTTTAAAGGCGGAAAGATTGGTGTTGAATGCCATGCAACGAATGAGTGCCATTGCTACAAAGACCAATTATTTTGTAAATCTATTAAAAGGGACCGATACTTCCATTTTGGAT
>JBCBZE010000259.1:0-5110 GCA_039815505.1 Bacteroidota bacterium
TTTTTGATGGGCCTTGGAACTCATCCAGGAGGTATTGCCCGTCAACACGTTTAATTGATGGGTAATAAAAACGGAAGGCACTTTTTTACTGTAGACACCAAGCCTATTATCAGATATAATACCATCTAAGCGAAGCTGTTTGACTAATCGTTTGGTCTCTTTTTTTTCCCGGGCAATGGCTTTGATCACTTTAGGGGAATCCCAGATCATTTTTAGCTTAAAATGGTTCCCTTTTTTTGCATATTTGATTTTATAGGAAGGTAGCTCAACCCACTCCAGTTTGGGAAATTCTTTTTGGAGTAAGGCCAAGGCGGCCCCGTCCGAAGCCAAAATGGGCACATGATTTTGGTCTAATAAAGCCCTAATTATAGGGATGCACCTAGTGGAATGACCTAGGCCCCAATTTAAGGGGGCAATCAAAATACGCTTGGCATTGTCCATAACTACAAAGCAACAAAATCCGAAACCTTATTAGATTTCCTTAGCTTTGTCAAATCATTAAATTTTGGTTTAGGTGGGGAGTAAGAACAAGCTAAAAAGGTTTAAGGAGAACGAAACGTTCAAGAATGTTATTCAACCCTCAAGGGAAGAAATTTCCAAAGGGCTGTTTTCTTTAAAAGGGAAATGGCGCAGGCATTTTGGAAACGATAATCCCATCGTTCTGGAATTGGGCTGCGGCAAGGGCGAGTATACCATTGGTTTGGCCCGGCAGAATGCAAATAAGAATTATATTGGCGTAGATATTAAAGGGGCCCGATTTTGGCGTGGGGCCAAAACTGCATTGGAGGAAAGTATTGAAAATGTAACTTTTTTACGGACTCAGATAGAACTGATAGATTCACTTTTTGATGCAAACGAAGTTTCGGAAATATGGATTACGTTTCCGGATCCCCAGATCAAATATAAAAGGACCAAACATCGGCTCACCAATGAAGACTTTTTGAATAAATACAAGCATATTTTAAAGGAAAAAGGGGTAGTGCACTTAAAAACCGACAGTGAATTTATGCATGGCTATACCTTGGGTTTGTTGCACGGTCTTAATTATGAGATAGTATACGCCAATCATGATGTATACAAAAATGAAGGTAGTCCGGAAGCGGTTTTAAACATACAGACTTTCTATGAAAATCAGTATCTTGAGAAAGGAAAACCAATAACCTATATCCAATTCAGGATTTCATAGCCGACCCATGCATCTACTTATCCTTTTTTTTGTCACTTTTTCAGCGGCTTTTATGGCTACTGTTCCTCCTGGACTTTTAAATATGAATGCCGCCAAGACTAGTGTTGAGAAGGGAAAATTAAACGGCATCATGTTTAGCACGGGTGTTTCCACCATGATCATGATACAGGCGTATATTGCCGTAATGATTTCAAAATTCCTGTATAAAAACCCTGAGATCATAGATATTTTATTGAAGGTCGCCCTAGTGGTCTTCGGTTTTTTTGCCGTATATTTTTTTATCAAAGCCAAACGAAATGCCAAACGAAAGATCAAAATCACCAAGGTTAGCAAAAAGAACAGTTTTTTTAAGGGTATGTTGTTGGCAGGGGTCAACCTATTGACCATTCCGTATTATAGCGGACTTAATGTGATGTGGACCTCTTCCGGATGGATTAAATTTGAAATTTGGGACATAGGCATGTTTATTTTAGCGGCGGGATGCGGCACTTTTTCCGTATTATACATGTATACCGTATATTTTAATAAATTGGAAAATAAAACGCGAAAATTCTCAAAGAACTCCAACTATATCCTAAGCCTTTTAATGCTTATACTCCTAGTGATTACCATTGGGCGAATCTTTTATTGACAACATGAAACCAGAAAACCAGAATTTCTTTGAAAAAGTCTATGAAGTAGCACGTCTCATTCCCTATGGCCGGGTTACTTCCTATGGGGCAATCGCTACATATTTGGGAGCGGCAAGGAGTGCCAGAATGGTAGGCTGGGCCATGAACGGTGCAGGAAGCAAGGAAGATGTTCCCGCCCATAGGGTCGTCAATAGAAAAGGCCTTCTAACGGGTAAACATCATTTTGATGGGACCAATTTAATGCAACAATTATTGGAAAACGAGGGTGTTAAAGTAGCGGATAATCAAATCGTTGACTTGGAAAAGTATTTTTGGGACCCGGGAAAAGAGTTGAAGGATGATTTTGGATAATCCTCCCTTAAGCTTATAGATAAGTTTCAACTATCATCCCATTTGAGTTTTCAATTCAATCCCTTTTTCCTGTCGACCCTATAGCCTATCTTTGTAATTTAGAATCAATATATATAGAGTAAACAAAGGATTGTGCTATGAAGCTGGGTAAAAAAGAAGTTTTAAAGGCCTTAGAGAAGATTACGGTACCGGGGGAGGGTAAGAACATGGTGGAAAGCGGCGCGGTAACCAATGTCATGGTTTTTGGTGATGAGGTAGTCGTTGATATCACCATTAACAACCCCAGTCTCCAAGCACGCAAAAAAACAGAGGTTGAGATTCTAAAGACAATTCATCAAGAGGTCTATGAGAAAGCAAAGATTACGGTAAATGTAAAAGTGGATGCTCCTGCCAAGCCCAAAGTAAACGAAATTAAGGGAAAACCGATCCAGGGAATTCAAAATATCATCGCCGTGGCGTCTGGAAAAGGAGGCGTAGGAAAATCTACGGTAACGGCAAATTTAGCGGTTACGCTGGCAAAAATGGGCTTTAAAGTAGGACTATTGGATGCAGATATATATGGTCCTTCCGCACCTATAATGTTCGACGTTACCCAAGAAAAACCCTTGGCCGTAACTATAGATGGTAAATCAAAAATGAGACCGGTCGAAAACCATGGTGTAAAGATTTTATCCATTGGTTTTTTCACCCAACCCAATCAAGCCGTTATTTGGAGAGGTCCCATGGCCGCTAAAGCCCTTAATCAAATGATTTTTGATGCGCATTGGGGAGCGTTGGATTTTATGTTGTTGGATTTACCACCTGGAACGGGAGATATTCATTTAAGTATTATGCAGTCGCTCCCGGTTACCGGGGCCGTAGTGGTCAGCACCCCCCAGGAAGTAGCATTGGCAGATGCCCGCAAAGGCGTTGCTATGTTTCAACAAGAGGCGATCAATGTTCCCGTTTTGGGAATTGTGGAAAACATGGCGTACTTTACCCCTGAAGAGCTTCCCGGGAATAAATATTATATTTTTGGAAAAGAAGGGGCCAAACACCTGTCCGAAGATTTAAATGTACCATTTTTGGGAGAAGTGCCTTTGGTACAGAGTATAAGGGAAGCCGGTGATGTGGGTAGGCCAGCTGCCATGCAGACGGCTACTCCCATAGAAACGGCATTCGAGGAACTCACTCGAAATGTAGTACAGGAAGTCGTGGACAGGAACAAAAGTCTACCGCCCACAGAGGCGATAAAAATAACAACAATGGCGGGTTGTGCGGCCGTTAAAAAGAAGTAGTATGACATCGGAACAAGTAAAATTGAACATAGAGAAAGCATTGGAAGAAATTCGTCCTTTTTTACAAAGCGACGGAGGGGATATTTCCCTTATTTCCATAGACAACGATACTTCGGTAAAAGTGAAGTTAGAAGGTGCCTGTGTAGGATGTAGCGTAAACCAAATGACTTTGAAAAGCGGTGTGGAAATGACCATAAAGAAATACGTTCCGCAAATAGAGGAAGTGATCAACGTGGAATAAGGTCGCTGATAAAAGTCATGAATCCAAACGGATTACTACATTAATTTTGCCCTACCTATTAAGCAAGCACTTTCAATGATCAAAACAGATATTCTTATTATCGGAGCAGGACCTACGGGTCTTTTTGCCGTTTTTGAAGCCGGTCTTTTACAATTAAAATGCCATTTGATAGATGCTTTGCCCCAAGCAGGGGGGCAATGTTCCGAAATATACCCCAAGAAACCCATTTATGATATTCCCGGTTTCCCGGAAGTTTTGGCCGGTGAACTGGTGGACAATCTTATGGAGCAAATTAAACCATTTCAACCAGGCTTCACTTTAGGGGAAAGGGCGGAGACCATTGAAAGATTGGCGGACGACTCATTTGTAGTAACCACCAATAAAGGCACTGTACATAATGCGCCCATTGTTGCCATTGCCGGTGGATTGGGAAGTTTTGAACCCAGAAAACCATTGCTTGATAATTTGGGAAAATACGAAGATAAGGGCGTAGCCTATATGATAAAGGATCCCGAGGTATATAGGGATAAAAAAGTATTGATTGCCGGTGGCGGTGATTCTGCGTTGGACTGGAGTATATTTCTGGCCAACGTGGCCTCAGAGGTTACCTTGGTACACCGTAGAAACGAGTTTCGTGGGGCATTGGATTCTGTGGAGAAAGTACAGCACCTAAAAAATCAGAAAAAAATAAACTTGATTACCCCGGCAGAAGTAATTGGCCTGCAAGGGGATCATCAATTGGAAGCCTTGGTCATCCGAAAAGGACCGGAAGAAGAAATAACACTTAAGGTTGACCATTTCATCCCTTTATTTGGACTTTCCCCAAAATTGGGTCCTATTGCCGATTGGGGGCTTGAGATAGAAAAAAATGCCATTAAGGTAGATACGTTCGATTATCAAACCAATATCCAGGGCATTTACGCCATTGGGGATGTAAATACCTATCCCGGTAAGTTAAAATTGATTTTATGTGGTTTTCATGAAGCAACTTTAATGTGTCAAAGTGCGTATCAACGCATATATCCGGACAAAAGGTATGTAATGAAATATACGACCGTTGGCGGCGTTCAAGGTTTTGATGGGAGCAAGAAAGAAGCACCCAAGGCAGTGATAAAAACAATTAAGTGAATGTTTAAAACCTCCCCTCTAGAAAGAGAGGATTAAGGGGTGTGTAAAAAATGATTGTTAAATACAATCCGAAACTTAAAGAACTGGCTAGACAGCTTAGAAACAATGCCACAAAATCGGAAATTAGATTGTGGCAAAAGTTGAAGCGCGGCCAAATGTACGGATATGATTTTCACCGGCAGAAACCAATTGATGAATATATTGTTGATTTTTTCTGCAACAAATTACAGCTAGCCATTGAAGTGGATGGATATTCGCACGAAATCCAAGAAGTTTGGGAAAAGGATGTAAAAAA
>JBCBZE010000213.1:0-6148 GCA_039815505.1 Bacteroidota bacterium
ATGTGGATACCGAAGTAACTGGTATATTGGTTACACTGGATACTTTGGAAAATGTAGTGGATGAAGCCATCGCCAAAAAGTGTAATCTTATCGTAAGCTTTCACCCTATAATTTTTACGGGATTAAAAAAATTAACGGGAACTTCATATGTAGAACGCACTGTAATAAAAGCTATACAGCATAATATAGGTATTTACAGCATGCATACCGCTTTGGATAATGTTCCCCATGGGGTAAATGGAAAAATATGTGAAGTCCTTGGCCTAAAGAATACAAAAATACTGGTTCCCAAAAAAGGGACGATAAAAAAACTCTCCACCTATGTACCTACCGCGGATGCGGTTATGTTGAAAGAAGCACTCTTTAAAGCAGGGGCCGGAAATATTGGAAATTACAGCAATTGTAGTTTTACCACCGATGGAACAGGTAGTTATAAAGCTGGGAAAAATGCTACACCTACCAAAGGTAAAATAGGAAAAACGCACTACGAAGAAGAGACACAGATAAATGTTACTTATCGTAAGGCCAATGAAAAAAAAGTTTTGGACGCCTTATTTCAAAGTCATCCTTATGAAGAGGTCGCTTATGAAATTTTTAAACTCGATAATACAGATCAAAAAAAAGGAATGGGAATGACCGGTGATCTGGAACGCCCCATGTCCGAAGAAGAATTCCTGAAGCTTGTCAAGGATAAGATGAGGGTTTCCGTAATAAAACACTCCAGGTTGTTAGGAAAGAAGATAAAAACCGTTGCGGTTCTTGGTGGCAGTGGTTCCTTTGCCATATCCGCTGCAAAATCGGCAAATGCGGATATTTTTATAACGGCAGACCTAAAGTATCATCAGTTTTATGAAGCGGAAAACAAAATGGTCATAGCGGATATCGGACACTATGAAACAGAGCAGTTTACAAAAAATCTTTTAGTTGATCATCTTACAAAAAAAATTCCTAATTTTGCAATCTCTTTATCGGAGAGTATTACAAATCCCATCAAGTATTTTTAAATATGGCAAAAAAAGCAGAAGCGACAGTGGAAGAAAAATTAAGGGCACTATACGATTTGCAATTAATAGATTCCAGAGTTGACGAGATAAGAAGCGTTCGTGGTGAATTACCATTGGAAGTGGAAGACTTGGAAGATGAAGTTCTTGGTCTTAAAACAAGAATGGACAAGTTAAAGACCGATGTAGAGACCATCAATTTTGAAATTGGGGCTAAAAAGAACTTGATCGAAGAAGCCAAGGCTTTGATCAAGAAATATGCGGAACAGCAAAAAAATGTGAGGAATAGCAGAGAGTTTAATTCCTTGACCAAAGAAGTTGAATTCCAAGAACTTGAAATTCAATTGGCCGAAAAAAATATTAAAGAGTTTAAGGCCCAGATCGATCAAAAAAAAGAAGTGGTTTCCGAAACCAAGGAACGTTTAAGTGAGCGCGAAGCACATTTAAAACATAAAAAAGGGGAATTGGACGCTATTCTGGCCGAAACTGAAAAAGAGGAAAAAGCCTTATTGGAAAAGTCCGAAAAATTTGAGGAACAAATAGAGCAACGCCTGGTCCAAGCTTATAAACGTATACGAAACAATGTTAAGAACGGTCTAGCCGTAGTTCCCGTGGAAAGAGGCGCTTCCGGTGGTTCTTTCTTTACCATACCTCCACAAGTGCAAGTTGAAATCGCTTCACGAAAAAAAATAATCACGGACGAGCATAGCGGACGAATTTTGGTGGATCCTACTTTAGCCGAAGAAGAACAGCAAAAAATGGGAGAACTCTTTTCTAAACTATAGTAAGGCGATCCAAGAACATACTTCTGAAGTCCTAGCGTAAGTAATGCTAGGACTTTTTTGTTATATTGATGGGACAATTAGAATGAGGTCTAAGTCCATGAGATTACTTTTATTTTCATTTTTTATAAGTATTATAGCCATATACATGGGTAATGCACAAAGTCTGGAAACCTATAAATGGAAGCATAGGGTGATTTTATTGGTAGACGACCATAAGGACTCAGAAGATCTGGTATCCCAACTGAAAAGCCTAAACGCATTTCCAGAAGAAATAAGGGAAAGGGACGTATTGGTTTTTTTGGTCACTCCTAACAAGGTCTACAACGAAAATGGGAAAATTATTTCCTTGGATGCCTCAAAGTTTGTAAAAAACAAGTTTCGGGGTGTTTTGTTGATCGGTAAGGACGGAACGCTAAAATTACGGAAAGCTTTTAAAGTGGAACCCCAAACTATTTTTAGCCTCATAGACGGTATGCCCATGCGCAGGGCAGAAATAAAAGGCTATAAAAATCAATAGATTTATACATAACCTTTCAAAGTAGGCCTAAAATTTTCTTCTCTACTTCCGTACTATCCCATTTTGTTTCAATATCTGGCAGACACATTACTTTTTTCATGATGGCCTCTTGTTTATCGCCAATGGCCAACGCCTCCATGTAGGGTCTATCGGAAAATGTAACCCTTGAATAAACAGGTATCCATTTATCCGGATACTTTTGAGAAAAACGCTTTTCAATTTTCTTCTGTAACAAAAACATTGTATCCGCTGTCTTACTGCTCATTTCCATAAAATTCCGATAACTGAGCTCCGCAATGGCATCGGCATTTGGTTTACGCTCCTCTTGATATGCCTTAAATATAGCTTCCCAATCATCCCCATGTTGGTGTATCAAGCGGTTCAGGACATAAATATCCTCAAAACCTGCATTCATGCCCTGACCGTAGAAGGGCACTACCGCATGGGCCGAATCCCCTACCAAAGCCGCCTTGTCCCAATACGTCCAGGGATAGCACTTCATAGTTACCATGGCACTGGTAGGATTCCTGAAAAAGTCCTCTGTCAAGTTTTCAATTTCTTTACGGACGTTGGGGAAATGCACTTTAAAGAAAGCTTTTGCTTCGTTTTTATTGGTAATACTTTCAAAGGAAATCTCTCCTTCAAAAGGTAAAAAGAGCGTACAAGTAAAGCTTCCATCCAAATTGGGCATGGCAATAAGCATAAATTTTCCCCTTGGCCATATATGAAAGGAGTTTTTGTCCAATTTGTGGGTTCCGTCCTCATTGGGTGGAATAGTAAGTTCTTTATAACCAACATCTATGAAGTCTTGGGAATAATCGAAACGGCTCCTTCGTTGCATTTTATGTCTGATCCGTGAAAAAGCACCATCACAACCAAAAATTAAATCGAACTTATATGCTTTCCATTCGCTTTTTTCAGTTTCCCCGGAAAAGAGTTTGGCTTCAGGTAAATCGATATCCCAAATCTTCTCTTTAAATTTAAACTCCACACCTTCAGATTCGGCCAAATCAATCATTTTCCTATTTAATACTCCTCTGGAAATGGACCAAATAGACTCCCCTTCTTTGCCATACTTTTGAAAATAAACAGGTTTTTCATTAACGTGCATGGCCCGTTTATCCAATGGAATGGCAATTTTTTTCACCTCTTCTTCTATGCCTACCTCCCGTAGTGATTTCCAGCCTCGATTGCTCATCGCCAAATTGATGGAACGCCCAGAAAATTCTACAGTGCGTACATCTGGCCTTCTGTCAAATACGGTAATGGAATGCCCAAATTTTTTAAGATAAATAGCCAAAAGGGAACCTACGAGCCCGGAACCCACTATGGCAATTTTTTTATGCGATTGTATCATGAATACTCCTATTCGGAAAAGTGTATAAGTTCTAAAGTTACTAAAAATCAGTTATTCGTTGGTATAAACTTCCGCCATAGCCAATTTAAGGTCTTTTAATACTTTTTTAACGTAAGGTATACGTCCAACCCGCGAACTAATAGCGTATATATTTAAAATCTTCCGCTTAGGCGTCCATATATATTCAAAAAAAAGTCCTTCACAATACAACTGTGAAGGACTTTTTTCTTAGTATACTATCCATAAGGTTTTTATTCCAGGACAGCATCTACTATACCATAGGCTATAGACTCCTCGGCATTCATCCAGTAGTCCCTATCAAAATCTTTCATTACCCGATCATAGTCCTGTCCACAGTTCTCCGCTAAAATTTTAGCACTGAGTTCTTTGGTCTTAATAATTTCCTTGGCCTGTATTTCTATATTGGAAGCTTGCCCCCTGGCACCTCCACTAGGTTGGTGGATCATTACCTGTGCATGTGGTTGTATAAAACGTCTTCCCTTTTTTCCTACGGAAAGTAATATGGAACCCATGGATGCCGCTAAACCCGTACAAATAGTGGAAACCGGGCTCTTTAAGGACTTTATGGTATCGTACATGGCAAAACCAGAGGTAACATACCCGCCGGGACTATTAATAAATAATTGGATCTCTTTGTTGTTTTGCATATCCAAATAGAGCAAACGGTCTATAACATGTTTAGCGGAATCATCATCGACCATACCCCAAAGAAATACTTTTCTTTCTTCCAATAATTTCTCATCGATTGCTTCTTGTACTTTTCCTTTTTTAGAACTCATTTTTAATTTTCTTGATAAGTACCAAAATTAATCAAATTATTGGGAATAGCTATACCTACAAATCATTCCATTTTTATATTTTACCGTAGAAAAGCAAGTATATTTGAACAAACTATTGAAATGAAAAAAATTACCCTATTATTTGTTCTAAGTACCATGGTTATCCTGAGTTGCAAAACGGAAAAAAAACCAGAAATCGATAAGTCGGCCCCAGAGTTGAGCATATTGGAAAAAGTAGCTCACGCCCATGGGTATGAAAATTGGAAATTTGTAGAAGAATTAAGGTTTACCTTTAACGTGGACCGGGATAGTTCGCATTTTGAACGAAAATGGGTCTGGAAACCTCGTACGAACGAGGTCAGTGGTATTTCTAATGGGGACACCGTTATATATAACAGAAATGCTATAGATAGTCTATCGGCAAAAGTAGACGCTGCATTTATCAATGATAAATATTGGCTATTGGCTCCCTTTAATTTGATATGGGATAAAAACAATATCGAATATGAACATACAACAGGCATTAAAGCACCTATTAGTGACCAAATTATGCAAAAGCTCACTATAGTTTATGGTAATGAGGGAGGGTATACGCCCGGGGATGCCTATGATTTTTATTTTGACAAGGATTACTTGCTTAAGGAATGGGTGTTCAGAAAGGAAAACCAAGCAGAACCGTCCATGACTACCACTTGGGAAGCATATGAGGAAAAAGAAGGACTACAATTTGGCACTATGCATAAGAAAGCCGAAGAAAATTTTAAGCTTTATTTATCGGGTATTACCCTGAAAACGATACATCCTTAGGATGTACCTTTCTGTTTTTGCAATACAAACGTAGAGCCCAGAATAAGGACAACAAGCACCAATAAAATAGTAAAACTTAATTTTAACGAGTAGCTTTCCGCAATAAAACCTAAAATTACCGGGCCCAATAAAAATCCGGAATAACCTGCACCGGCTATGAAAGAAACACCTTGTGCCGACTCAACACCTTTTACGTTTCCGCCTATGCGAAACAGTTCCGGGACCATCGCAGAGAATCCCAGACCTATGAGACCAAAACCGGCAATGGCAGAGTATGTATTGGAGGTCAACACCAAAACATATCCCAAAATTGCCAGCACCGCCCCAAAAGCCACCAATTGTATAGGGCCGAACCTTGCGCTTATACCATCGCCTAAAAACCTTCCCAAGGTCATTGTAATGGAAAAACCTAAAAAGCCGGCTCCGATCAACTTCTCCGGCGCAAGCGTAATTTCCTTTAAAAACAATCCACTCCAATCTACGATAGCACCTTCACTCCCCATGGCGATAAAAGATACTATGCCCAACACAAACAGGGGTTTAAACAGTTTTAGACTAAATGGCTCTTTTTCTATTGGTGCCGCTTTAATATGTATATATTTTTTATAGAAAATTAAATTAACGATACATACCAAGAGAACGGCAAAAACCATGTGTAATGCCGGATTATTTATATTAAAAATCAGAAAACTTCCCAATCCCGCAAGAACTCCTCCCAAACTAAAAAAACCATGCGCCGAGGACATAAACTGTTTTTGGTCCTCTTTTTCTATCTCCGTTACCAAAGTGTTCATTGAAATATCCGTAAAACCGTTGGTTGCCCCGAACAAAAAAAGAGACCCCATCAATATATAATAATTAGGGGCTAATAAAGGGAGCAA
>JBCBZE010000115.1:0-9170 GCA_039815505.1 Bacteroidota bacterium
TTTCAGGTTAAACAAGAATTGGATGCGTTGTTAGGGGATCTTGTAAAGTAGTACAATTATATTTTGGTAAAAGTTATAACGCTATTCCACAATGAATCGATGGGTTCTTTTTTTTAGTGTTTTGCTCAACCATTCGGGAGTTACTCCAATAAAACTGGCAATATATTTCCATGGGGTATCGCGAATTATTTCGGGATAATCTTCATAAAGAAAGTTAAGTTTGGATTCAATACTGGACATGGTCTTAATGGAAATAAACATTTTGGCTTCGAGCAAATTTTCCATGAGTCTTTTCCGGAAATAGAGCCCTATACCGTTGGAATATAGGTAGCTGTGATTGAACATCTTTTGCGAAATCAAGACCCCGCTTACTTCGGTAATTGCAAAAACATGATCATTTACTACTTGATTTGTCAAGAAACTTGTGATATTGCTACAGAGATTTTTTACTCGAAAAAAACGTGTGATGATCCGTTCGTTTTCATCAAAGTATTCTGAGGCTACTATGCCTTTCGTAATATAGAGCAAATCCTTGCATTTCTCGGTACTTGGAAAAATAGTTTGTCCCTTTTTGTAGTGGACAGGTTTTAGTTCTTGCTTAAAAATAGTCCACTCCTGGCTTATATCCGTTTCAGTATACTGGTCTATCACTTTTTTAAATAACCGCACCGAGTTTTCTTCCATATAGAACTTTTATTTTTTAAGTATCTCCCTGACAGTGTATCAACTCAGGTTTCTCTTGCCTAACAAAACGTTTTAAGATCATGAATACAGGATTATGGGTAGATAACTGATATAAAACAACCGTAATAAAGGGTAAATCAGTAAAAACCATAAGTTGTTCAAGCTAATGAATTTTGCACGGATACGTATTGAATTAATTCAATTTTAGATTTTTTGTTTGTTAATATTTTCGCGCTTTATAATGGTTGAAACTAAGAAGAATTATAAATCCCACCGTAAAATATGCTTGAAAAACTTAAAAGCAAAATTGAAAGTCAATTCCCGGTAAGTCAAGAATTTTGGAAAGAACTACAAAACAATTCCAAGCAAATCACCGTAAAAAAAAATAACATTCTTGTAGCGTATGGTAGTCTTAGTGGAAAGTCTTACTTTGTGGCCAAGGGCAGTTTTAAATCATCTATGCTGACCATATCGGGAAATTATAAGACGGTTTGGTTCTATTTTGATGAGTTGTTTTATTTTATTCCTATATTGGATAGTCGTGTATCTAGAAAACCTACCAAATATGAGATAATGGCCATGGAAGACTCCGTGGTCATTGAAATGGAAAATGCGGTTTGCAGATTATGGTATGAAAAATATCATGAATTTAATATGTTCTCGCGTATGGATCTGATCAAGGATTTTACGATGGCGGATGATATCAGAACGCATTTGATCAGTTATTCCAAAGAAGATTTTCTTAGATATCTATATGAAAAATACCCTATAATACTTTCCAGGACGCCATCTAAGACGGTAGCTGATTTTATGGGTATTACCCCGGAATGGTACTCAAAAATTAAGAAAAAGATTAATCTGAAAAGTTAAAGAATACATGATTGAAAAAGTAAGGGAAAAGTTTGAAAGAGTAGTTCCTATGGAGGATGCTTTATGGGTAGAAATGCAGGAGCATGCAAAAAAAGTAACGCTTAAAAAAGGAGAGGTACTTGTGCCGTACTCCAGCAACCGAAGAACCGTCAATGTTATTGTCTCCGGAACATTCGAAGCGTCACTCATTTCTTCCGACGGGGATAGAAAGACGGTGTGGTTTTTTTTTGATGAACTTTTTGACGTTGCCATATGTATGGATAGCTACTATTTAAATGAGAATACGAAATACGAAATCACTGCGCTAGAGGATTCGGTGGTATATCAATTTTCCAAAAAAATCATTGACAAATGGATCAATGACTTTACAATTTTCAATGAATTCTACCGGACCGATATTGTTGGTGATTTTATTCTTTTGAACGAGATCAGAAATCATATGGTTGCCCATACCCCTAAGGAATTTTTACAATATTTAAAGAAACATTTCCCCATCCTGCTTAATAGGACACCGTCCAAGAACTTGGCCACTTTCATGGGTATCACCCCGGAATGGCTGAGCAAAATAAGAAACGGAATCTAGTATAATTTCCAACCGTTGTGCGTACTTTACTACAAATAGTATGCCTATTTGCAGGTGTTTATAAATCAATCTGTTATTACCTAATTATTAACAAAAAGACATCTTGAATTAATTCAATCGAAAGATGCTTTTTTGTTAATAGCTTCACGACTCCTTTTAAATAGAAACCTGTTTTAAAGGTATTATATAACTATAACTAAAAGACCAATTGATGAAAAGACCAACAATACTGCTGTTGTTTTTTTTCTCGTTACTTGCTTTTTCACAAGAAAAAAAAAGTTACGAGATAGGAATCTTAATCGATGAACAAACGGAGGAGTTGTCGCCCTTACTTAACAAACTAAAAGAAGAAATCAAGGCAGTGGTTGGTGAAGACGCCAACGTTTCTTTTCCGGATGAACATATCTTGATCAATGGTTATGATCTTGAGACCGCAAGGAACAATTACTTAACCCTGGAGCAGAATAGTTCTGATATCATTTTGGCTTTGGGCCCCATTAATAATGAAGTGGTAGGTAACATAGAGGTCTTTAAGAAACCTACTATTCTGTTTGGTGCCGTAAATAGTGATTTAATTGATTTTGATTTTGAGAGAAAGGTTTCGGGTATTGAAAATTTTACATATCTGGTAACTTCGGAATCCTATAATAATGACCTTAAAAAATTCAAGGAGCTTACCGACTTTAAAAACATTGCAATTCTTGTAGACGCAGGTGTAGAAAAGGTCTTACCCTTAAAGAAAACTTTTGATAGGGAGATAGCTGCCTTGAACGCTGAATATCGTTTAGTTCCTTTCAGCTCCGTGGATGATATATTGAATGGTCTTGATGGTGTAGATGCAGTTTATATGGCCGGTGGATTTTTCCTGAGCAAAGAGGATAATGTAAAATTGGCACAGGCCCTTATTGAAAGAAAATTACCTTCATTTACCGTAAATAGTGTCACCGATGTAGAAAATGGGCTAATGGCCACTAATCAGTCCGATGACAATTTGACCACTTTTTTTCGACGCATAGCTATTACGGTAGACCGATACATTGCGGGAACACCTTTGGAAGAACTGCCCATTAAGCTTGATTATGAGCCAAAACTAACCATAAATTATGATACGGCCCAGTTGGTAGGTGTTCCCATCAAGTATAGTCTAATTGGCGTAACGGATTTTGTGGGGAACTTTAAGAATGTACTCTCCCAAAAAAATTATAACCTACTTACCGCAATCAATGATGCACTTACGAACAACCTGTCCTTACGTTCCGACCAAAAGGAAGTAGAACTTTCCGTACAGGATTTTAAAACAGCTAAAAGCGATTACCTACCTTCCCTGGATGCCAATGCCAATGCGACCTACATAGATCCCGATTTGGCGGCCATAAGTCAAGGTCAAAGCCCGGAATTTTCTACCGATGGGGACCTGACATTGAATCAGACCATTTTTTCAGAACCCTCAAACGCAAACATAACAGTACAGAAGAACCTCTTAAAGGCCGAGCAGGAAAATTATAATTCATTACAGCTAGATCTTATTTTTACCGCTTCCAATAGTTACTTCAATGCCCTTATTCTAAAGGCAAATACACAGATTCAAATCCAAAATGTTGAGCTTACAAAAACAAACCTTGAAATAGCGGAGCTCAATTTTGAAGCTGGAGAGGAAGGGAAATCGGATTTACTTCGATTTAGAAGTGAATTGGCCCAGGATACGCAGACCATGATAGAGGCCATTAATTCTTTGGAGCAAGGCTTCATTGACTTAAACCAAGTAGTGAACAATCCCGTAGATCTTGAAATTGATGTGGAAGAGCCTTCTTTGGATAAGGGTTTGTTAAAAAGATATAATTACGATCGGTTTTTTGAACTTTTGGACAACCCGAGCCTACGGGAACCTTTTACCGAATTTTTAATTGCCGAATCCAAGAAAAATTCCCCTGAACTAAAATCATTGGATTACAGTCTAATCGCTACAGAGCGTAATATCAAGTTAAATGGCTATGGCCGGTTTTTACCGACCTTATCGGTACAAGCACAGTACAACGGCACCTTTAGTAGATCGGGAGCGGGAAAAACTGCGCCCGAGGGTTTTGGCCTCGTGGACAACAGCTATAATGCCGTAGCAAATGTGACCATCCCCATTCTAAATCGTAATCGAACGAACATTGATCTTAAAACCGCCAAGATACAGAAAGAACAATTGGAAATAAACCGGGCGGACACCGAACTCTCGTTGGATGTAAACGTTCGTACCGGTATCTTAAATCTCATCAATGAAATTTCCAATATCAAACTCTCCGAAATATCGGAAGAAGCGGCAAAGGAATCTTTAGAACTTACGCAGACCTCCTATTCGAGTGGGTCAGTGACCATCGTGGAACTGATAGACTCACAAAATAACTACCTAAATGCCAGATTGTCCAAAGCAAATGCCATATATAACTATTTGATCAATGCACTACAGTTAGAACGCTTTATAGGGTACTATTTTGTCCTGAATTCCGAGGACGATAACGAGAAATTTACGCAACGTTTTTTTGAATTTTTAAGTACGCAAAATTAACCTTTTAAACCTTTAAGAAATGAAACATAGTATTCGAATTCCCATCATAACACTAGTGTCGCTGTTACTTTTTTCTTGTGCCGAGGAGAAGATAGAGAAGACTTCCCTGCGCCCGGTTAAATATACGGAGGTAAGTACTTTGGGCAATGAGAGGATACGAACTTTTAGCGGTACGGCCCAAACCGATAAGGTCATTAATCTGAGCTTTAGAAATTCCGGTATCATCGTTCTTTTTGACCTTTCACTGGGACAGTTGGTAAAAAAAGGACAATTATTGGCAAAATTGGATAACGTGCAATCCAGATTATCGTACGAACAGGCAGTGACCGATTTAAACAGTGCGGCCTCTCAAATGAATACGTCCAAACTTGATCTGGAAAGAACACGAACATTGTATGAAAAAGGTAGCGCCTCCCTAAGTGAGTTTGAAGCTGCAAAAAATTCATTTACTACTGCAAAAGAGAGTTATCAATCGGCAAAAAGAGGGGTGGGCATTCAACAAGATCAAGTGAACAACGGCTATATCTATGCACCTGAAAATGGCGTAATTGCCTCTATATCCTCTGAAATAGATGAATCGGTTCAGTCCGGGCAATCCGTGGCAGTATTAAATTCGGGTACGGACATGGAGATTTCCTTGGGTATTGCCGAAAGTGTTATAAACGGTATTTCCAAGGGGATGAAAGTGAACGTCAGCTTTACCGCATTACCGGGGGAACAATTTACGGGAGAGGTGATAGAGGTCTCCCCGACCGTGGATAATAATACAGCTACTTATCCCATAGTAGTTGGAATTACGGAAAACGATAGTGAAAAAATTAAAAGTGGCATGGCGGCAAACGTCACTTTTGATTTAAATGTCGATACCGATAAAAATAAAGAACAAATACCATTGATACCCTCTAGTGCTGTAGGTGAAGATACCGAAGGGCAATATGTTTTTTTGATCGAAGGTGAAGGAGATGCGTTGATCGTAAAGAAACATCACATCACGGTTGGTGAATTATCCGTTGATGGATTTGAAGTAAAATCAGGATTAAAAATAGGGCAAAAAATTGCTACGGCCGGCTTACATACGCTTTTGGACGGCCAACAGGTAAAAATGTCAAAATTGTGACCATAGGACGCTGTCCAAAGTTCTTTAGTTCCAGGCAAGAAGTGTTTTTAATTACCCAATTCAATTTTAGGGCAATAACAACTTATAAATAAACCAACTGTAATGAATTTAGCTAAATTCTCGATTGAAAGTAACCGGATTACTTGGATGGTGTTGATTACCGTACTACTGTTAGGAATCTTCTCGTATTTTTCATTGCCAAGGGACAGTATGCCTCCCTTTACCGTGCGTTCGGCAACAATAGTTTCTGCATTTCCGGGAGCAAGTCCGGAACGGGTAGAATTATTGGTCACCGATAAGATTGAGAAAAAAGCACAGGAACTTCCGGAATTGAAGGAAGTGACGAGTACTTCTAGAACAGGGCTTTCAGTGGTTACCGTGGAATTGAAGGATGAGGTTAAAGAGGAGGATATGCAGGCCGTATGGGATCGTTTAAGAAGAAAACTAAACCGAATAGATGATCTGCCGGACAATGTATCACCGGATTTGGATGACGATGGCGTGGGCGATGTGTATGGTATCATAGTGGGTTTAACTTCAGACGGGTTCTCCTATGCCGAAATGAAGGACTATGCAGATGATCTTAAAGATGATTTTATTAAACTAAACGATGCTGCCAAAGTAGAGATTGGAGGGATACAGGATCAACGTGTATTCGTGGAGTTCGATAATTCACGTTTAAAAGAATACAATTTATCCGCCTCCAAACTTCAGGAAATTATATCTGCAACCAATATTCTTAGTTCAGGAGGTAAGATCAATATCGGTGATGAAAGAATTATCCTAGAGCCTTCCGGTAACTTTGATGATATTGATGACCTTAAAGAAATGCTTGTTCCCGTAGGTGATGGTACGGAATTAATAAAACTGATGGACATCACCATGGTAAAAAGAGGTTATGTAGATCCCCCTACCCAAATTGTAAGGGTCGATGGAAAACGGGCCCTGACATTGCATATCAACTTAAAGGACAACAGAAACATTGTTGATCTGGGATTGGAGGTAGATCGTGTTACGAACGAGTGGTTGGAGCGACTCCCGGTGGGTATGGAATTAAATAGGGTTTCTTCATTGGACGGATATATTGATTTCAAAATTTCAAATTTTGTCGAGAACCTCATACAATCCGTGAGTATTGTATTGATCGTAATGCTTATTTTTCTTGGATTGCGAACAGGTTTGGTGATTGCCAGCTTGATTCCGATAGTTACCATTACGACGATTATGATCATGGGGCAAATGAATATTGGTTTAAACCAAGTAACCTTGGCCGCCCTAATCATGTCCTTGGGTATGATGGTGGACAATGCTATTGTAGTGGCAGAGACCATTATGGTAAAATTGGATCAAGGTTTGGATAAGAAAAGGTCGGCGGTCGAGGCTTTTACAGAATTATGGAAACCCTTGTTGATCTCTACCTTAACGACATCGGCCGCATTTTTGGCCTTTTATTTATCACCGACCGCCATGGGGGACATCGTTGGTCCCATTTTCGTGGTCATCAGTATTGCGCTTGGATCTTCGTGCTTTATTTCCCTTACCGTAATCATTATGTTCTGCTATATTTTCTTTAAGCAACAAAAGAAGGGTGAAGAGAAGAAACCTTCCTTTATAGATAGACTGATCGGGACTTTGAAGGACTATTATAAAGGATTGATTGTATGGGCATTGTCCTATAAATTCTGGGTGACCGGAGTGATTTTTTTGGCATTCTTTATCGCAGTTTGGGGGTTTACAAAGGTACCGTTCCTATTTTTTCCCGATAGTGATCGTAATCTTATCACCTTGGACGTTAACCTTCCCGAAGGTAGTAAAATAGAAGCGACCAAACGGGTGATCGATGGAATAGAGCAGTTTATGAAGGACTCTTTACTGGTATCGAAAGATATGGAGAACGCAGATGAGGTTATGGGGATATTAAGCTGGTCTTCCTATACCGGTGAAGGACCGGAATCTTACGATTTGGGGTATGACCCTGACGAGGCCAATGCCAACTATGCCCACATGCTTATAAATACGACCGCCCATCAATTTAATAACCCGATAATCGCTCGTATGGATCAGTTTGCCTTTGATAATTTTCCAAATGCGGATATCAAAGTATACGCATTGGCCGCCGGGGAGTCGGGACCTCCCATAGAGGTAAAGGTTTCGGGTAGTGATCCGGACGAACTTTCCATAATTGCCGAAAAGATCAAATTAAAGTTGGCCACTATTCCCGGCACTAAGAACGTTAAGGACGATTGGGGGCCCAAGAGTAAAAAGTTGGTGATACAGATAGATCAGAACAGGGCGCAAAAAGCAGGTGTAACCAGCCTGGATATAGCCAACTCACTAGAAACAGTCCTTGATGGCTTTGATACGGGCAGTTTTCGGGAAGGGGATGAATCCATACCCATTGTAATGCGGAACAATGTGGATCAACAACAGACCATGGCCTCTTTGGAAACCCTAAATGTCTATGCGCAAAGTAGCGGGGAAAATGTTCCATTGGTACAAGTGGCCTCTATTGTGCCCAAGTGGCAATATTCAAAAATTAAACGGTTGGAGCGTATACGGTCTATAAACGTGGAGTGCGAACTAAGGGATGGTGCCAACGCCGCTGACATATCAAATATATTGGAGCCCTTTATGTTGGAAGAATCCAAAAATTGGCCCAACAGATATGTGTATGAGTTTGGTGGGGATGCTGAAAGAACAGCTACCAGTATGGGTTCGGTCATAGGCTATTTACCAATTTCGGGTTTTATTATTGTGCTTTTGTTGATCATCCAATTTAATTCCGTTCGAAAAATGACCATGGTAGTACTCACCATTCCATTGGCCATTATTGGTGTTGTCATCGGCTTATTTCTATTTGCCGAAGAATTTGGCTTTATGCCTTTCATGGGAGTGATTTCATTGGCGGGAATCATCATTAACAATGCCATTGTACTGGTCGATCGAATGGAAATTGAACAAAAAGATTTGGGTAGGACCGAGAAAGATGCCGTGGTAACGGCCTGTATACAGAGGTTTCGCCCCATTCTCTTAGCCACATTTACCACCGTTTTTGGTATGATCCCCCTTTATCTTAGTGGTGGTGCCATGTGGGAAGGAATGGCCGTTACCATTATGATCGGCCTACTGTTCGGCACCATAGTTACACTTCTCTTTATTCCTTCTTTTTATAGCATTTTATATAAAATAGATTATAAAGATTACGTATTGGATGAAAAGTTATTTGAGGACTAGATAAAGCTTGCGAAACACCTTTATTCGTTGATTGGGCATTAATTAATAAGAACCCTTGGTTTTTTATCGTGCTTATAACGGTAGCATTTTTCGCATTCTTGCTTTTATATGCCTTGAAATTGTAAAAA
>JBCBZE010000192.1:0-6728 GCA_039815505.1 Bacteroidota bacterium
GGCATTTTTCTTTAACTCTTCAGGAATATGGGAGACCGCCAAAGATTTGGTCTGGGGATAGGCTATCTGAAAAATAAACAATAGACAATACAGGAAGAATAAGCGCATTCTTGGGTTTGGTTTGGTAATTTTTGGTTATTCCGTCGAAGAAATAAAAATCGTAAAATTCTTACATATTTCCATCAAAAAATCGATAAAAAGTCCTATTCCTTATTTTTGGTGTCGATCACTATGGTGACCGGACCATCGTTTAACAGTGCTACTTTCATATCCGCACCAAAAATACCAGTTCCCACTTTTTTACCTATTTCTATCTCCATTTGTGCTATGAAATTCTCATATAAGGGAACTGCGATACCCGGTTTGGCAGCTTTAATATATGACGGACGATTTCCCTTCTTTGTAGAAGCATGCAAGGTAAACTGACTGACCACGATAACATCTCCTTTACTATCTAGCAATGACCTGTTCATTATACCTTCAACATCGTTAAAAATTCTCAGGTGAGCTATTTTTCTCGATAGCCATTGGATATCATCTTTACTATCGGCATCCTCAATTCCCAACAAGACCAATAAACCGTTTCCTATTTTAGAAATTACCTTACCTTCCACGGTAACACTGGCTTTTGAAACTCTTTGGATGATGGCCTTCATTTATTTCTCGCTATAAATATCCACTCTATAGTTCTCCTCTTCCCCCGTAACCATTTGCACATAGCTTTTATAGCGGCTCCAGGCCACCTCATCGTTCTCCAAGGCCTTCTTTATGGCACATTGCGGTTCATCTAAATGCAGGCAATTATTGAATTTGCATTGATTTTTTAAATTGAAAAACTCGGGAAAATAGTCGCCTATCTCGGAAGCCTCCATGTCCACGATACCAAACCCCTTGATTCCTGGAGTATCAATGATCCTTGCGCCAAAATCCAAATCGTACATTTCGGCAAAGGTCGTTGTATGCTGACCTTGCAAATGTTGTTCCGATATACTGGATGTTTTTATATTTAGTCCAGGTTGCAGTAAATTGATCAACGTGGATTTACCTACCCCGGAATGACCGGAAAACATACTGGTACCATTTTTCATAAATTCCTTTACTTGATGTATATTTTTTCCGGTTTTTGCGGAAATACCTATACACGTATACCCGATATCACGGTATAAGGCCGCAAGGTATTTAACTTCCAACAACTCATCGGCGCTATACGTATCTATCTTGTTAAAAAGTAAAATAGCAGGGATTTCGTATGCCTCGGAGGTAACTAAAAAACGATCTATAAAACTTGTAAAGGTAGTAGGGTTGTTTAAGGTAATCATTAAAAAAACTTGATCTAGATTGGCGGCAATAATATGTGTTTGCTTTGAAAGTTTTACCGATTTTCTAATGATATAATTTTTACGGTCCAAGATTTCAGAAATGATCCCTACCGTTTCATCCCCCAATTTTTCTACCTCGAAACGAACATGATCCCCAACGGCAACAGGATTGGTACTTTTTATGCCCTTAATTCGAAATTTTCCCTTGATCCTACATTCATAAAAGCTACCATCATCCACTTTTACGGTATACCAACTTCCGGTAGATTTATAAACTGTACCCTGCATTCTTATGTATTTCTTTACAAAGAAACAACAATCCTTTTATACTATCCTTTATCTTTACACGTTGAAAGGACTATTAACAACCAAATTAAAATTTTTAATTATGAAAAAAATCTTTTTTATCGCTTTACTTGCCCTAGTTTCGACAATCGACGCTCAGGCCCAACAATTTAAGGTAATCACAAGTGTAGAATCCATTGTACCTAATGGACTTGGAAGATCTAGGATTATCAGCGCTTTGGAGGATAAGGATTATAAGGAATATTCAAGTATCCAAACCGATGAGGACAACACAAGAAATAAATCTAAAAGAGGTGATATTCGTGTGAAAAATTTTGAGGAAACCAAATTATTGAACTTCTATAATATTGGTGGAATCCGTTTTCAGAATATTGCCGCTAACGATGCTTTGATTACCTCTAAAATAAACACGATGGTATCTGAAGGATGGGAGCTGGCATTTGTGACCAGTGCCGTGGAAAGTGAAGGTGGTAAGGGAGATGGTAAAGGTATTTTTATTACCCGATATATCTTTAAAAAATAGACCTATTATATTTAAAAAGGTAAAGCCCTTGATGACTATCAGGGGCTTTTTTTTGTTCGTTTTCTAGTAATCCTGGATATAGATTCTTCCTCCCGCAAGTGTGTTTTTATTGACCTCTTTAGGGTTGCCGTATACATAAACGTCCCCACCGGCCTTAACATTGATATCCACTTGATCCGAAGCATGTAATTCTGCTTCTCCCCCTGCGGAAATCTTGACACTGGCGAAGGCGGTCTTTAGTTCCTTGCCCTCAAAAATGCCTCCTGTATTCAATACGATATATTGACTTTTTGCCAAGCCAGAAGCTTTAACTATTCCCCCGGTCACGGCTCTAACATCAACATTTTCCACATCCATTCCAATGGTAATTTGGGCACCCTCCTGCGCTTTTAATGCTATCCTGTCCTTTTCCACCAGTTCATTACAGACTATTTTGGCCCCCTCGTTTCCATCAATAATATCCAAGTCGGTGTAATACACTTCGATTAAGGTATGCTCCCCCTGAAACTTTTTTTCTAACTGCATTCGAAGTTTTAACACTCCCTTTTTATTGACCCATTTAATGTCGTACACATTGTCCCCTTTAATCAAAATCCTATTTTCATCGGATTTTATAAGGTTTACCTCAATAAGATCAAAAACCTTTATCTCGTTAAAATCACCTACGTTCTTATCAATTATGCTTTGTGAGAAGGTAATTGTTGTTGCCAATACTAAACAAAATGTAACTATTTTTTTCATGTTCGTTCTTTTGATTCTATCTAAAGATAAGACGAAAGTGGAATTGTTACAGTGGCATTGAAATAAAAAATCCCGATTTACATCAGGATTTTTTCATTATGCATTTATCACCTTTTCCTGATGATTAATGGATTCTTGGTGTATAGCTTTGAACATACGCAAGACAAACTCCTCACTTAAACCTTTGGATTCTCCCTCCAAGATCATTTTACCTAAAATCGCATTCCATCTATTGGTTTGGAGCACGGCAACGTTCTTTTGCTTTTTTAGTTCACCTATACCATCGGAAACCTTCATTCGTTTTCCAAGGGTATCGATCAACTGATTATCAATAATGTCTATTTGAGCCCTCAGGTTATTCAATTTACTATTATATTCGGCCTCTTCATTGGTTTCTTTTCTTATTCTAAGATCTTCCATAATCTGTACCAATCGTTTAGGGGTTACTTGTTGCGCGGCATCGCTCCATGCATTATCTGGATCATGATGTGTTTCTATCATAAGTCCGTCAAAGTTCAAGTCAAGTGCTGTTTGCGAAACATCAAAAATCATATCCCGTTTCCCGGTAATATGCGATGGATCATTGATCAATGGTAAATCAGGGAACTTCGTCTGTAATTCAATGGCCAACTGCCATTCCGGAATGTTACGGTACTTGGTTTTTTCGTAGGTTGAGAAGCCTCTATGGATTACCCCAAGTTTTTTAATATCGGCCGTATGCAGGCGCTCAATGGCCCCCAACCATAATGGTAAATCCGGGTTCACCGGATTCTTTACCAATACTACCTTATCGGTCCCTTTAAGTGCATCGGCTATTTCCTGGACAATAAAAGGGCTAACGGTAGACCTTGCCCCTATCCACAACAAATCTATATCATGTTCCAAAGCCAACTCTACATGGGCCCTATTGGCAACCTCTGTAGCTGTTTTAAGACCTGTTTCTTCCTTAACCTTCTGCAACCACTTAAGGCCCAAAGCCCCAACGCCTTCAAAATTACCGGGACGTGTCCTTGGCTTCCAGATACCCGCTCGGTAATAATTAACATCGGTATCTTTTAAATCATGGGCTATTTTTAGCACTTGTTCCTCGGTTTCAGCACTGCATGGTCCTGCAATTACCAAAGGATGGTTTAATCCCATATCATCTAACCAAGTTCTCATTTGTTTTGAATTTTCCATTTCTATTTTTAATTTTTATTCAGTGGTATTCCCTTTAATATTTCTCTTATTTTATTGGTATTGTTCATCTCATCATATATGCCTTTATAATTATCCGCTATAAGCAACTGTTTGAAGGATTCTAGATTTTGGATGTATTCTTCCAAAGTTTCTATTACATTCTCTTTGTTCTGCTCAAAAATAGGGGTCCACATGGCTGGAGAACTTTTGGCCAAACGAACGGTACTTTCAAAACCACTGCCGGCCATATCAAAAATATCCCGTTCATTCTTCTCCTTTTCAATCACAGTCTTGCCCAACATAAAGGAACTTATATGGGATAAATGGGAGACATAGGCAATATGTTTATCATGTGCCTCCGGATTCATATATCGAATCCGCATACCCAATCGTTGAAATAGTTCCAAAACTTTTTCTTGTAATCTAAAAGCTGTTTTTTCTATTTCGCAGATAATATTGGTCTTGTCCTTATATAGGCCCGATATGGCTGCTGAAGGACCGGAAAACTCTGTGCCTGAAATAGGGTGACATGCTAAAAAATTGCGTCGTTTAGGATGATTTTCGACCGCTTTGCAAACCAAGGACTTGGTAGAACCCGCATCGAAAACAACCGCATCTTCATTAATCTTATCCAGAATTCCAGGTAGCTCCTGTACCAAAACATCCACGGGAATACTAACAACAACCATGTCGGCCAAAGCCAACTCATTGTAACCGGACTTCACATCGACTAGACCCAAGGCCATTGCTTCCTCCAAATGTGCGTCGTTATTGTCTATGCCATAAATCGTAACGCCAGAATACAATTGCTTAATATCCCTGGCCATGGAACCTCCTATTAATCCTATACCGATTACGAATATGTTCATACTTATTGCTTATTACTACAGCAGGCCTCAACTTCCGTGGCCCAATAATTTATATGCTATTTTAGAATCTACTTATAGCTTCCTTAATTTTATCTTCTGCCACGCATAACGAAAAACGGATATATCCTTCCCCATTGCTTCCAAAAATAGTACCGGGAGCGATAAATATATCCTTGTCGTACAAAATAGTATCGATAAACTGTTCGGATGAAACTTCCTTATGGGGCAACTTGGCCCAAACAAACATCCCCACCGCTTTTTCATCGTATGTACAATTAAGTTTATCCGCTAAACTGAACATCAACGCTCTTCTAGTGATATACATTTGATTTAGCTGATCAAACCACTCTGCGCTACTTCCCAAAGCAGCGATTGCTCCTTTTTGAATACCGTAGAACATTCCGGAATCCATATTGCTCTTTACTTTCAATATGGCCGTAATATGTTCAGCACTTCCCAAAACCATCCCAACACGCCAACCGGCCATATTGAAGGTTTTGCTCAAAGAGTTAAGTTCCAAGGCTGTTTCTTTTGCTCCCTCAATTTCCAAAATACTCATTGGCGAGGCATTCAAAACGAAACTATATGGATTATCATTGATCAATAGAATATCGTTTTTTCCTGCAAAATCAACCAAGCGTTGTAATTGATCTGTACTGGCCGTAGCCCCGGTAGGCATATGCGGATAGCTGATCCACATTAATTTTACCTTGGATACATCCTGTTTTTCCAGTTCAATTATATTTGGAAACCATGAATTGTTATCGGTGAGGTTATAATATTTGGGAATGGCACCTACTAATTTTGTGACCGAAGTATAGGTTGGATAACCAGGATTGGGAATCAATACCTCATCGCCTTCATTTAAAAAGGCCATGCTAATGTGCATGATACCTTCTTTGGACCCCATTAGGGGCAAAACCTCTGTTGAGGAATCGGTTATAACATTAAATTTTAATCGATAAAAATGTGAAATCGCCTCCCGTAATTCCGGTAACCCCTGATAACTTTGATATTGATGTGCACCATTGTCCACCACGGCTTTTTGAATGGCGTCAATGACCTTTTTGGAAGGAGCCAAGTCCGGACTACCTATCCCCATATTGATAATAGGTTTACCTTGCGCTATTAAACCTCTTACCTCCCTTAACTTTTTGGAGAAGTAATATTCCTCAATGGTATGTAAACGATTGGCCGTTTTTATCATATCCGTGCATTTTTATACTCTCCCAATACCCTGAATTCCTCGGCCATAATTTGTAATAACGCTTTTGCCTTGGCAAAATTGGCATAGGCCTCAAAAGTAACATCCACAAAAAAGGAATACTTCCATGGTGTTTCGATAACGGGAAGTGATTGTATTTTGGTAAGGTTAAGGTTACAATCGCTCATTACGTTCAATACGGTGGCCAAACTCCCCCTTTTATGATCGGTGATAAAGCGAAGTGAAGCCTTGTTGATTTCTTCCTCTGGCAATGCCTTGTTCATAGTTTTGATGATAATGAATCTGGTAGCATTGTTCTTTATCGTCTGTATCTCCGGGGCTATAATTTGTAGGTCATATAATTCTGCTGCCATTTTTGGGGCAATGGCCGCTATTCCTTTAAGTTTATGCTCTTGAATACGCTTGGCCGTTTCAGCAGTGTCCGCATCCTCTACCAATTTAATTCTCGGATATTCCTTAAAAAACTCCTTGCACTGTAGTAGTGCCATAGGGTGGGAATGCACTTCCCTTACATCTTGGATTTGCTGTCCGTTGAACACCATTAAATTATGGTGTATATTAAGGTA
>JBCBZE010000414.1:0-2336 GCA_039815505.1 Bacteroidota bacterium
AACATCCGCTTCGCCCAAGACCACGGGAATCTTCTTAATGGTGGGTGTGGACAAAGTGACCACACTGGTTTGTGGCGTTCTAATATTGGTTCGCTCTACATCCTCGGATACGATAACCTCTTGGAGTTGCTCAACTTCCTCCGTAAGACTAAAATTTATTTTTTGGTTTTCTGTAAGCGATACTTTTTGGGTGCGGTCCTGGAAACCGATATAACTTATCCAAAGGGTATATTCGCCTTCCGGCAGGGTAATGGAATAAAAGCCATATTCATTTGTGGTTACCCCAGTACTCAATTCAGGAACAGCGATGGTTACCCCAATTAAGGTTTCATTACTGGCCGCTTCGGTAATAGTGCCGCTCAGCGTATATTTTTGTTGTGAGTAGGTGATAAGGGAAAAAAAAAGAAAACTCAACAGGGGTACTGTGGTACGTAACGACATTAAAGCAATTTTCTTTAAATGTAGAGAGAAAGCTCGAAGTTTCAAAAAGTAGTATTTAATTTGAGTGTTAATATTTACAACAAGTACCGTATTTGGATTTGCCCCCTATTGTTTTATAAATATCGTTGCATCCAATTCACCAATGGCAAAATATCCAAAAGGATAATTTTCCGAATTAGAGACATTTAAAATATTTCCCCTTAGCGTAGCGGGAGGAGTAGCAAAAGGTCCGGCTCCACCACTTTCACCGGATTGAACCAAAACCTGCTCCGTATAATCGGCGAAGTCATCATCGATACCCAAAAGAATGACTATAAGTTGTTCCCCTACGGAAAGGCCTTCGAAAAAGAATGAAAATGTAAATTGTTGATCTTGTATAAACTCATCATCGATGACTATAAAGTCACTTCCATCAAAGGAGAATAGGTACGTATTTCGCTCGTTGGGTATATCTGTAAATGTGATAATAACTTCGGTCTCGTCTTCTTCATCAAAAAGAAACCCATCGCCTTGCTCCACATTTTCTATTACCGTGCCCCTAGATAAGCTTTCGGTGGCCCTGTATATTTCATCTTCATAAATTACCTCTAATGTATAGTCCCTATCAAAAACCAAATCGGGAAATCCGGAACGAAAGATACCGGGTTCATCCTGGGTTAACGGAAATAGTTCACCCGTGGACTCGTCTATAAGCTGTACCATTGCATTTTCTACCAAGGGAACCTCCTCGACAAAAAAAGGAGCGGTAAGCGTTAGTTTAACCTGCCCTATGGTAAACGGATCACCATTATTTTCACTATAACCTATTACCGCATCAATGACCAAACGAGGTTCCGAACTTGGAACATCTACGATAATAGCCTCTTCACATGCGAAAAAAACAAAACAAAAAAAAGACAACGCCCTAAGATTACGATTCATGGTTGTAGCGGATTCTTATGCAAAAGAAGTGGTTTTTGTATATGGACATCACAGGATATCCCAAGGGACAATTTGCATAAAAATAGGTAAATACCCCCAACGCCACATGCGGTTAACAATTTCTTAAACATAAAAAAACAGCGACTAAACTTTAAAGGATGGTCGCTGTTTATTCCTTGATTTCAAGGACTTTTATATACGTTCCAAAATGGCGTTTAAGGTTTTGCTAGGTCTCATTGCCGCTGCTCTCATTTTATCATTGGGTAGATAGTAGCCTCCGATATCTTGTGAAGTGCCCTGAGCCGCGAGCAGCTCTGAAACAATAACGGATTCATTTTCTTCCATAGCGTTTGAGACCTTGGTGAAAATAGACTTTAGCTCCATTTCCTTGTTCTGTTCCGCTAAAGACTGCGCCCAATATAGTGCTAAATAAAAATGACTGCCCCTAGTGTCCAATTCCATAACTTTTCGGGAAGGCGATCTTTTGTTGTCCAAGAACTTTTCAGTGGCGCTATCAAGAGTATCCCCTAACACCTGTGCTTTTGGATTATTGTTCTTCTCTCCATAAAAATCCAAGGAAACCCCCAGGGCCATAAATTCCCCCAAGGAATCCCAACGTAGGTGGCCTTCCTCCAAAAATTGTTCTACATGCTTGGGAGCGGATCCTCCCGCACCTGTCTCAAATAGGCCGCCACCGTTCATCAATGGAACTATGGAAAGCATTTTTGCACTGGTACCTACTTCCAAAATGGGGAATAAGTCTGTGAGGTAATCCCGTAAGACGTTTCCAGAGACAGAAATTGTATCCTTTCCATCCTTAATGCGTGCTAAGGTAAAATGGGTAGCTTCAATGGGCGACAAAATCCTTATATCCAATCCTGCGGTAGTATGTTGCGGTAAATAGGTGTTCACTTTCTTGATGAGTTCGGCATCATGGGCTCTATTGCTATCCAACCAAAATACTGCCGGGGTAT
>JBCBZE010000031.1:0-17878 GCA_039815505.1 Bacteroidota bacterium
AATGTTCCAGAATACGGGCGGTTAGGTTGGTATTTGCCATACTTCTTTTTAAAAGTCTCATGGATACTTTCCGCCAACCTTTTTCCGTTTTTACTCTTTTCATGATGGTAGAAAAACACATCTATATTTTCTCCAGCCCCCCTGCTATCCACGTGGGTAACGATCAAACGTTGATACTTTCCGTTATGTTTTAGATATAATTTGTTTACGACCTCGACACGTTGTTGTAGCCTTTCCAATTGGTCCAGGGGTATTTTCTCATCTGGAAAAACAACCTCGTCCCTATCCACTTCCAAAGTTCTTTCATCGCGAATACCGTCATTATTATCCCTAACAATAATATAGACCCTGGCACCATGGGAGAGCAGTTCCCTTGCCAACCGAAGCGTAACATCATAAGCGTATTCATCCTCGGCTATAATGGTACCGTTATATTTCTCTATAGCTCCGGGGTCTGGCCCACCATGTCCGGAAATTAAATAGTACACTGTACCCTGGAGCCTATCGCTTTTAGGCACTACAAAGGCTTGCTCTTTTCCAAAAATAGGGTATTCAACACCTTCTACCAGTTCAACTTTGGTACCCATCTTGGGAGAAGAGTCCGGGGCATCGGGGATAATGTATGAACGACCTTCATATAATCGACTCCCATCCCTTATATTAGTTTCGTTCAATACAATAAAATCGGCATAATACTTTACCGGATCAACCCCTTGTCTCCTTAGGATAGAATATATCCCGTCCCCTTTTTCAGCAATAACGGTAGGTAAGGAATCTTGAGCCTCCATACGGCCGAGAAAGCATATACAGAGCGCTAAAATAAATCGTCTTAAAAACACGCCAACGTTCTTTGTTACAAAGGTTATCAAAAATACTGCCCAATTCCAAAAACTATACCCCTATCGGCATCCTCAGTAATTCCATGGCCATAATCTATCCTAAAAATAGCATTAAAAATACGCTTATGAATAAACCGGATGCCCAGTCCTGGATATATCCTTAAGTTTTGGGCATCCCCAAAGTCACCAAAGTCACCTCCCGGATTACGCCAGGAACCACCGTCCACAAAAACATTTCCTTGAAGCACAAACCAGTCTTTATCCACCAAAGTCTGCCGATACTCCGTATTTAGCACTATGGCAGCAGTACCTCTATCTATAGTGTTCCCTACTCCACGGATATTTAAGTTGTTGTCTACGGCAAAAGGGGCAAAGGGTGAATCCGCATTGCTAGCTAACCCCAAACGTAAACGACTGGCCCAATTGCCACGTTCACCTATTCTATGGTAATATGCAAAATCGTTGAAGCCAATCAGGAAATCGGGTAATCTATCATCCGAACTACTGACGTATTGAAAGTTAAGGGAACTTTTAAACCCGGATAAGTATTGATAGTAATACTCTACATCGTCATAATTGTAGATAAACTTGATTAAAAATTTATCCACTACCAATTCCTGGGGAACTTCTTCACTAGTAGCTCCAAAAAGAAATTGATAGTCTTCGGTAAAGAAATTTATACCCAGTTCCACCCTGTTCTTAAAGTTTAATTCATAAAGCCCCAAAACTTCAAAGGAGGTATTATTGTATTTATAATCGGCCGTCGCATTTTCGAAAAAAACAGGTTCTTGGGTCGTAAGGTCCTGATAGCTGACGGACATTCCCAATCTATTGCTAAACAAATATGGAGCACGGATGTTGAGCCCTACGGAATTAAAGATATCACGTTGGTAAAAACCTCCCAGCGTGATGTTTCTTCCCAAAAAATTAAATTCTTGAAGTCCTATCCTAAATGCAAAATCGTCATTCGTGGACGTATATAGACTGGCAAAGGGAATAAGGGTAAAGTTCTCTTCAATATTATAAAAAACGTTATATGTATTTTCCTGAGCGGCAAAAACCTGGAAATACGCATGGGAGACCGAAGGTAAACGCTTTAATCTGGAAATATCCTCTTCCAAGGCAATGGAAT
This sequence comes from Bacteroidota bacterium, assembly GCA_039815505.1. Classification (GTDB taxonomy): domain Bacteria; phylum Bacteroidota; class Bacteroidia; order Flavobacteriales; family Flavobacteriaceae; genus CANLWN01. The sequence goes on from JBCBZE010000031.1 coordinate 1,972, forward strand.
CCAATACCGCACCGGGTTTTACTTTGGCTATGTTCTTTATAAAGGAAGCCCTGGTACGTTTTGTACCTTGAATTTTTACATCGGCCACTATAGCTTCTTGAGCATATCCCTTTGCCATTAGCAAAAACAGCAAAAGTAATGATCCATACGACCTCATGGCAACTTTCAATTTTTTTGTTTAAAGATAATCTATCATATACAAAAAAGAGCCCATGCCCCCTTATAATTCATATAATTCACCAAATACTACTCTATACTGAAAGCAACATCGGAGAAAAGATTGACCCAATTATCTTCACTTACCGCCAATAATAAAAAATTATAGGGCGTTTGGGAGGTTAGAACGGGTGGGGTTTCTTCGGTAATATTAAGAACCACATTGTCCAATTTATAATACTGAAACATGCGATCAAAGGTATATGTACCGGATAATAGTTCGTCTTCAACATCCGATACGACATGGAAATATATGACAGAATCATCAAAAGTTCCGTCCTGCCAGGTAAAGGTAGGCATGTTGGACCCATTATCCACGGTAACGTTTTGAGGTAAATACTCGGTAGCTTTCGTTATTTGTTTTAAACGTATGGGGTTCGAAAGATGTGTGGTTCCGTCTTCATCAAAGGAAACGATGACCCATTTCTCCTGAGATGGCATAACCTCATATTTTAACAAATACCCATTGAATACATCCAACAACGGAAGTTCTAACTCCTTATAATTATCATAATCATTCTTATCTTCATCCGCCGTTTCAGTTTCAAAATATCTAATATTGGTCGCTCCTTCCCTTGGATAAAGAAATACGCTTACCACCGAAGGATTTTCATTACTGGCCGCACAAGCGATCACATTGTCGATAACAAACTCCGTATCCAATAAAGCAGTTGCCAATGTAGTATCGGTTTCGGCAGTATCGGTTACCATTGAAACATCCTCAACGGCGTCCGAAGAACAAGCGGTGATAATCCAACACAGCAATAAAAGTTTTGTAGTTTTCATTTTAGTTTGCACTATAGAACTGTCTCATAACCTCTTCGGCCGGTTTGTTTTGAGGTGTAAATCTGTTACAGGTATTTCCTCCTACATTTTCATGATCAATGAACCATTTCCAGATAAAACCGCCGGCAAACCACTCTTCTTTCCAAAATTCTTCGAAAATGGCCTTAGACGCATTTACTTGTCCTTCAAAATTTACGGCCATTTCATTTCTATCCACCAACCAAGGTTTTTTTGCCGTGTAATCCATACTTCTATATCCAAACTCCGTAAACAACACTGGTTTACCTTTATTTTTGGATAGGGAAGCTATTTTCTCCTTATGGGGCTGCCACCCATGTTTCAGTTGTGTTACCGTAGGCGTTTTTTGTTCTGACAAGGGGAAATAGGCATCGATCCCTATATAATCCAGGTCTTCCCAAAAAGATGTCCTGGGATACTCATCCCAATTGGCAGCATATGTTAACTTTCCTGAATAGATATTCCTTATTTTCTTAATCAGGTCTTTCCAATATTTTGGCCTGTTCTTTACAAACTGTTCCAACTCGGTCCCAATGCAAAGTAAATCGGCTTTGGTCTCCTGGGCCAACTTGGCATACGTCAATATAAAATCATCATATGAGGACTCAAGGGTTCTCCATTCATCCTCCGAATTCATTTTTAAACCTCCCGTAAACTCTCCCCTCCAGATCCAAATTTGAGGTTTCACCATTACTTTTATGCCATTTTTCTGCAGCAGGCCTATATATTGTTTAGCACCCTTTTTGGTTTCCCCATACCATTGTCTGTCCGTATCAAAAATGATATCCGGAGAGTTTAGGTTTCGTATAAAACCAAAGGGCATTACAGCCGCATAACTGGCATTTACATTAAGAACGGAGTTTACATGTTCCTGGGTGACCTTCTCACGGGAACCCACAAAACTTATTCCGTTAATTTTTTCCTTTACCTGACTATTGCAGGAGAATTGTAACAAACACAAACAAAGAAGCCCTATTTTTTTCATGAATCCCTTAGAATAAGGATTCTAAAATAGGACATTTATGAACCATCTTTTAGAAGATTGCCCTTAAACCTATGTTAAAGGTCTGTCCAAGGCCCGTATTATTTCCCCTAACAAAATTGGTATATAGACCTTCTATATTCAATGCTTTTGTCAATTGATATTTAACACCACCGCCCAATGCCGTGAAATCTTGTTCAAAATCATTTCCCAGATCCAAACGCTGTGAGTGTTGGGCAAGCACTAGGACCGTAAACTTGGAACTTGGAAAATAGCTTAAAAATAATCCTGGATTCAGGTTCAAGCTATTATTGGCAAAACTCTCTTCTTCATCGCCAAAGTTGAACTCCGTGGTAAGTTCCGTAAACAACTGCCATTTATTACCGGGAAACGTATAGTCATAAAAAAAACGATTCTGAAAGACAAATCCGTTCTGCTCTAAAAAGACCCCATTATTATCGTTTATTGGAAGAAAATCCTCACTTTCATTATCTATGAGCGGAATGAACAAGGAACTCTGTATGGAAAAATTACTTAAGGAAGCAATGGGAACAAACTTAACGGAAGGTGCAATGGCGGTAAGTCCGGAGCGAGCCGTGCCCTCTTCCCCATCGAAGCTTAGAAAATCAAAAATACCACGATCAGCTACTGTATTGGAACGAAATCTAAGTATCGTTCCTACGTTCCATCTTTTGTTATTACCTACTCCCGTATATACCTCGAAGGTGGCAGTAAAAAAAGTTTGCCTAGGTTCTTCACCATCAGTAAAGGTGCTTTCGGTCTGGGTATAAATATTATTGAACCACTTTATATCCCATTGTCCTTTACCTACCAGTTTTGAAGGCGTAAATTCTTGAATATTACTTTTTTCTTCTTGTACGTCTTGATCCACATCTGAATCACCTTGTGCATAACTCGTTGCCGTACTAAGAAAAAATATAAAAAATAAGAGTGCGTAGTTGTTTTTAACTAATTTCATTTTAGTTGTTATTTAGATTTATCGTATTATTTAGAGTCGTTTAAGGCCCAGTCATAGTTATAGTAAGAAGTTCTGGCATTTTCAGGAAGTTTTTCCGTCCTGTACTGATTTACAAAGTCGACCAAACTTTTCCCTTCTTGTGTGAAATCGCCCTTATACCATTCAAAAATTTGTGAAAGGCCCACTTTGTTTTTGTTGACCCGTATAAATTTTGGATTGTTCAAGGCCAGGGTAGTCTGCTTTTGCAACTGTGCTTCCAAGGTAGTTGGCAGGTAGGCTTGGTTTATGATAGGTGGGCAGCCCAGTCCGGCGCATACCAGCACAAAGTGAAAACGGGCCTCACTAGGGAAAACACCGCGCAGCAACTTATTTTCAATATCGTTAAGGGTTATACTTTTCCCTCCGATGTTATTTTTGTTCTTATCAAAGAAACCCGCTTTGTCCAATGGGGATTTAATTGGATAATTATCCACGATTCCCTTAATTACCGAAAGATTATACCCATTGATCCAAAAAGCCTGGTACTCGGCCTTATTTCCTTTAGAAACCGTAATACCTTCGGCAATAGTGATCAACTCGTTAAGCGCCGATGGGTCTTTTTTAATATTTGCGTATGCAACTCTACCATTCTTTACATTGGCCTTAAAAAAAGCATCTGCCTTGGTAAAAAAATCGGCGGTATTTTGCCCATAACCAAATGACATGGCGAACAAAAATAGTGCTGTGAACTTTAATATTGTATTCTTCATTCTAGTGGTTTTATTAGTGTTGAACTGACGCTTAGGTCGGAGGGATTTTGATTACCCTACAAAAAAAAATAATTTTATGGTTTATTTAAGAAATTAATAATCAACGGATTAGTGGTACGTATTCGCTGTGATTTCCTTACAGAAAAAGTCAGTATTTAAAATCTTTCTAAATTAATGATGTGAATTAAGTTCTTATATTTATGATCGACCTAAAAATCAACATATCCAATTATAATCAATGGAAAACATCGTTATCATCGGTAACGGTATAGCCGGTATTTCTGCTGCCAGGCATATCCGAAAATTATCCGACAAAAGAATTATTGTTATTTCTGCAGAAACCGATTACTTTTTCTCCCGCACTGCTTTAATGTACGTTTATATGGGCCATATGGAGTTTGATCATATTCAGCCCTATGAAAATTGGTTTTGGCAAAAAAACAGGATAGAACTGGTGAGAGGCTATGTAACCAACGTTAACCACACGGATAAAAAACTCCTGTTGGACAATTATAAAACCATAGGATATGATAAACTCATTATTGCCACGGGATCCAAACCCAACAAGTTTGGTTGGCCCGGGCAAGATCTACATGGAGTGCAAGGCCTATATTCCAAACAAGACCTAGATTTGCTGGAAGTCCATGCACCCAATAAGGAAGTTTGCAACAGAGCCGTTATAGTAGGAGGAGGTCTTATAGGCATAGAACTTGCGGAAATGCTTCGTAGTAGGGATATTCCCGTGACCTTTTTAGTGCGGGAAAATAGTTTTTGGAACGGGGTGCTTCCCATGGGCGAATCGCAAATGATCAATGAACATATAGCAGAGCATCATATTGATTTAAAATTAGAGACCAATTTGGTAGAAATAATACCTGATGAAAATGGTAGGGCCAAAGCGGTAACTACAGATAAAGGGGAAACCATTGAATGTAATATGGTAGGTCTAACGGCCGGGGTAACACCAAATATAGATTTTCTTAAGGATTCGGGCATTGAACTGGGGAGAGGTGTTAAGGTCAACCGGTTTTTAGAAACGAATATTCCGGATATTTATGCCATTGGCGATTGCGCCGAGCAACATGAAGCTATTGGTAACAGAAGGCCTATAGAAGCGGTCTGGTACACGGGACGAATGATGGGAGAGACCGTAGCGCAGACCATTTGCGGCAATAAACTGGAATACAAACCGGGCCATTGGTTTAATTCCGCAAAGTTCCTGGACATAGAATACCAAACCTATGGGTGGGTGTTCAGCGAACGTGGTATGAAAGAAAATGAACAACACTTTCATTGGAGACATGCACAGGAAAAAATATGTGTCACCATTGCCTTTGATAAGGAAACCAGGCAATTTTTAGGCATCAACACCTTTGGTATACGCATGCGCCATGACGTTTTTGACAAATGGTTGACCGAAGAACAAAGTGTAGATCATGTCATGGAATATTTAAAGGATGCCAATTTTGATCCTGAATTCTATGCACAATACGAATCGGATATAGTTTCCAAATTCAATGCAGAAATGGGAACGAAGATCAAATCCCAAAAAAGAAGTTTAAAACGAATTTTTCAACTCAACTAAACCCAATAGTCAACAGGTATGAGCACTTACGATAAAAGTATGGCCCTTACGGGACAGCCCCCTAAAATTTTAAGTAGAAATCAAAAAATTGCCACACTAATTGGAATGGCAGGTTTGGCGATTTTATTGCTTGCAAGCTTTAATGTAAACTTCCCCAATAAAGGAATGTGGCTAAGCATTGCATTGGGCGCTATAACCGCAGGAACGGTATGGTTTGCCTGGGATGAGTATGTAGGAAAACAACCGGGCATTAAAAACGATGGCGTTTGGTTTAAATCCATATCCAGTAGAGGTTTTTGGGGCTGGGTGGCCGGAATTGCCTTAACAACTTTTTATATCGTTCTTTATTTCTATCCTCAATATTTAGGACTGGTCAAGGGAGGGGATAATAAAGGAGTTATCGCTTTGTTCGACCCGCTAAGTAAACTCCTTAGTGGCAATCCTGCAAGTCAGTGGTTCGTTTACGGCACACTGTATACCGTTGCCATACTGGCCTTTGGCATTAAATTCATGTGGAAGTATAGACATAATCAATACCAACGGATACGAACAATGAGTGTGATTTTCTTTCAGACGGCCTTTGCTTTTATAATTCCCGAATTAATGGCCCGATTGAACGGAGACAAAATTTTGAATGGCGGTAGCCTTCCTTATTACGATCTTAAGTTGGTATGGCCCTTAAACTATTATAACTTTGAAGGTTACCGTATCAAGGACTTCCTAAGTGCTGGAAATATAGGTTTGGCACTTCTTATTTTTGGCATCTTATCCGTTTTCGTTATCTCGCCCATTTTAACCTATAGATATGGGAAGCGCTGGTACTGTTCATGGGTATGTGGATGTGGGGGATTAGCAGAAACCGCGGGAGACGCCTTTCGACAGCTAAGCGACAAGAAGGTTTCGGCCTGGAAAGTTGAGCGCTGGGTAATTCACAGTGTGGTGGTCTTTGTTACCCTAATGACCACTGCGGTAGTCTACTCCTATTTGGGCAATGATACCAGTAAATATTTGTTGACCAAAACCACTTTCCTCGTTGGAATCGCGGTTTTACTGACCTTGGTTTTCGCTTGGGTAATGATTTTTAAAAGAAAAGAACTGCAAAAGGACGCTCAGTATGGTGCCGTAGGCTACTTTGTAATAATCATGGCCTTGATCGGTATACACTTTTTCAGCAGCGAGGGCAATGTGTTTCTATTTGAATCCGGAACCTTGCGTAAAAACTATTCCTTTCTGATCGGCAGTATTTTTTCCGGAGTTATCGGAACCGGCTTCTATCCTATTTTCGGTAATCGGGTGTGGTGCCGTTTTGGGTGCCCAATGGCTGCTATTCTTGGTTTTCAGCAAAGGTTGTTCTCAAAATTTCGTATCACCACCAACGGAGGTCAATGTATTTCCTGTGGAAACTGTTCTACCTATTGTGAAATGGGAATAGATGTTAGGGCTTATGCACAAAAAGGGGAAAACATTGTTCGCTCAAGTTGCGTGGGTTGCGGTGTTTGTTCCGCGGTTTGCCCTAGGGGAGTATTAAAATTGGAGAATGGTCCTTTAAAAGGTCGTATCGATAGTAACCAGGTGTTATTGGGGAACGATGTTGACCTAATGGATTTGGTAAATCAGAAATAAGTTGTTAACTCTATTTCTTTGTTCCGACAAAAGATAAAAAAGTATCATGTTTCCCAAGTTGATTGTCTTGTTCTCCATGCTCCTATTGATAATGGGCGTTCCGTTAAATTTGGATCGAAACTATCATAAGGACTATTACGAGACCGGAAAATTAAAATCCGAGGGGTGGTTAAACGCAAAAGGAAAAACCGGTTACTGGAAGTTTTACCATGGTAATGGGAAAAAATCGGAACAGGGACATTATAAAAAAAATCTAAGGGAAAACTATTGGCATTTTTATGACAAGAAGGGAAAACTGGAAAAAGAAGGGCATTACAAAAAAGGAAAGAAGGTTAACTGGTGGCTATTTTATGACGCCAATGGAAAGATTAACCATAAGTGCCAATTGAACAACGGTGTAAAAAACGGCTATTGTCTAAAATATATGAATGAAAAATTAACCTCAGCGGAAAAATACTCCAAAGGCAAAAAAATAAAGGAATGGTTCAGTTTTAGAAGCTTTAGAAAAGAAAACAAGCTCTCCGATTTAAAATAATGACGGACATCAAAGTAATTATTCCCGCATTTAACGAGGGAGATTCCATCGCCAAGGTTATCCAAGAAATCCCGGATGTTGTTTCCGAGGTCATCGTTGTCAACAACAGCTCCACCGATAAGACCATGGTCAATGCAAAAAAAGCAGGGGCCACCGTTCTCACCGAAAACAAAAAAGGTTATGGTTACGCCTGCCTTTGTGGCATGAATTATATCGCCGAACAATCCAAACCACCCGACATTATCGTATTTATCGACGGGGATTATTCCGATTATCCGGAAGAACTCCCTAAAATTGTACAGCCGATCATTGATAAGAATATTGATTTTGTAATTGGCTCCAGGATACGGGAATTAAGAGAGGAAGGTTCCATGACCCCCCAACAGATATTTGGGAACCGTTTGGCAACTTTTTTGATGAAATTGTTTTTTAATGCAACATATACGGACCTTGGACCGTTTAGGGCTATAAAATATAACAAGTTGTTAACACTCGAAATGGAGGACAAAACCTATGGCTGGACAGTAGAAATGCAGCTGAAGGCGCTCAAAAGAGATTTGACATATACCGAAGTACCAGTACGTTATAAGAAAAGAATTGGTATATCCAAGGTGTCGGGTACCGTAAAAGGTAGTATATTTGCAGGCATAAAAATATTGGGTTGGATATTTAAATACAGTATTAAATAATATGGGACTAATTATCACTTACATCATCCTTGCCATTTATAGCATTGCACTATTATTGATATTTTTTTATAGTCTTGCCCAGTTGAACCTTCTTGTAAATTATCTAGGGAATAAAAGGCAAAACCAAGAGGCCCCAAAATTTAATCTTTTAGACCCAAAGGAAATACCTTTTGTCACCATTCAGCTTCCAATTTACAATGAGGAGTATGTAATGGAACGTTTACTGGAAAATATAGCCAAAATAGAATATCCCAAGAGTAAACTGGAAATACAGGTGTTAGATGATTCAACCGACGATTCCGTAAAGGATACCGCTGCAAGGGTTAGAGCATTGCAAGAGACGGGCTTGGACATACAACACATCCGTAGAGAGAACAGACAAGGGTTTAAAGCCGGTGCACTAAAGGAAGGCTTAAAAATAGCGAAGGGTGATTTTGTTGCCATTTTCGACGCTGATTTTTTACCCGATAGTGATTGGCTAAAGAAAACTGTCATTTATTTTAAGGATGAAGAAATAGGTGTTGTGCAAACGCGCTGGGGTCATATAAACAGGGATTACTCCACATTAACAAGAATCCAGGCCTTCGCCTTGGATGCACATTTTACCTTGGAACAAGTAGGTAGGAATGCCAAAGGGCATTTTATCAATTTCAACGGTACCGCAGGTATCTGGCGCAAGGAATGTATTTTGGACGCAGGAAACTGGGAAGGTGATACCTTGACCGAAGATCTGGATTTAAGTTATCGCGCCCAATTAAAGAATTGGAAATTTAAATATCTGGAAGATGTAGAAACACCTGCGGAATTACCAGTGGTAATCAGTGCAGCGCGTTCACAGCAATTTCGATGGAACAAAGGTGGTGCGGAAAATTTCAGAAAAACGGTTTGGAGCGTTGTAACCGCTAAGAACATTTCGTTCAAAACCAAATTTCATGGGGTAATGCATTTATTGAACAGTTCAATGTTCCTTTGCGTGTTCCTTGTTTCCCTGTTAAGTATTCCCGCAATGTACATTAAGGAAATGTTCCCTCAGTTAGATTGGGTTTTTTCCATTCTTAGCTTCTTCGTGTTAAGTACTATTATTTTATTTGTTTGTTATTGGTTCACTTACAAAAGTATACAGGGTAGTAGTTTTGATAACTTTGTAGACTATATCAAGCTCTTTTTTACCTTTTTCTCGGTTGCACTTGGGTTTTCATTACATAATTCCATGGCCGTGTTGGAAGGCCATATGGGAAAACGAAGTGAATTTGTGCGGACTCCTAAATTCAACATTAACAACCTTACGGATAGTTGGAAAGGCAATAAATATTTGGCCAAAAAACTATCTCCCAACATGATCTTGGAATTTGCGCTTATGGTTTATTTCCTTTTTGGCATGTACAGTGCTATTCCTTTGGAAGACTTTGGATTGTTTCCATTTCATTTTATGTTGTTCCTGGGCTTCGGGTTCGTGTTCTTTAAATCACTTACTGCCAAAGCTTAAAATCCATCGCTTTTTTAAATTCCCGCCAACCGTAATAATACCTTAACTTTTCGGTTTAATTTCTTATTTTCCGTTTCCGATACCAATCCGGACAAACTGATGAGGCTACGACTGATTTCTTACTGGAAGCTCCATAAAATCCCATTATTAATGGTACTGGCCAGTATCCTATTCTATGCCACATTTGCCTACGATCTTCAACGAACGGATTTCATCAAATTGTTCGCACTGTTCGCCAGTCTGTTTTTTTTATGTTATAAATTGATCCAGTTTGAAAAATGGAATTTTAAGTTTCTGTTACTGGCGGGAATCCTTTTTCGTTTAACATTCTTGTTTGCCGAACCAAATCTATCGCAAGATTTTTATCGATTTATATGGGATGGGGAATTGGTGCGTCATGGAATAAATCCTTATTTATACCTTCCCAATATCCTAATAGAACAGAAAGATTTGGTAATTCCCAATGCTCATGAACTCTATCAAGGTATGGGAAGCTTAAGTGCCAAACATTTTAGTAATTACCCACCCTTTAATCAGGTTATTTTTGCAATTGCGGCCATTCTTTCGGGCAAAACCATCATGGGTGCCGGTATTGTAATGCGATTGACCATTATGTTGGCGGATATCGGTATTTTTTATTTCGGAAGAAAACTGCTTCAAAACTTAAATCGATCACCACATCTTATCTTCTGGTATTTTTTGAATCCCCTAATCGTTATAGAACTGACTGGAAATCTTCATTTTGAAGGTGTAATGCTCTTCTTTTTTGTATGGTCCTTATACCTCCTCTCCAAAAAACGATTAGGTTGGGCAGCTGTAGTATATGCCCTATCAATTTCCGTAAAACTGGTGCCCTTGCTTTTTCTTCCCCTTTTCCTTAAACATTTCAATCTAAAAAAATCAATGCTGTTCTATAGTATTGTTGGGGTAACAATACTATTGCTACTGCTTCCCTTTTTATCTACGGAATTCATTGACAATTACTCGGAAACCATAGGATTATGGTTTTCCAATTTTGAATTCAATGCTGGACTCTACAACCTAATTAAGGAAATTACGGTCCATTTTGATGCGAAACCATGGGAACTTATCAAAACCTATGGAAAGATTACCCCCTTTATTACTATTGGCGTGGTGGCCCTATTTACCCTTTTAAGAAAAAATCAAAACTTATCGGTCCTCATTACCTCCATGCTCTGGATACTTGCTATCTATTATCTTATCTCCGCAACCGTACATCCTTGGTATATTGTTTTTCTGGTACTGCTTACCGTTTTTACTGACTTTCGCTTTTCCTTAGTATGGTCTTTTACGGTCATTTTAAGCTATTGCGCCTATACGAACAGTGATTATAAAGAGAATTTAATGGTACTGGCCATTGAATATATTTTGGTATATGGATTTTTACTTTATGAAATCTTCAGATTAAAGGGTCAAAAAGTATTATTTCGTAAAAATTGATACAAGAATTATGAAGCTTCGGTTTAATTTGTACATTTGACCTGTAATGGAAAATAAAGCAAACACATATTCTTCTTTTGGAACTTCTGTTTCCACTTCTCCGTTTGTACCCACTCGCCGTCGCCCGTAAGGGTGCATATCTGTTATGGAAATAGGTGAGTCCATTTCCGCAAAATCCCAATAAAATTTCATTCATTTTTTTACTGTTTTAAACTTGTGGCAATGGAAATTGTTATTGCTAACGAAGCACACTTTAAATACGCTCAGATCATTTGTGATACCATTGGGGAATCGGCAAAAGTAAGAGGCACGGGAATCGCCAAGCGCACACCCGATTATATTCATAAAAAACTAGAAAACGGCAATGCGGTAATCGCCTTGGACGGGGATGTATTCGCAGGTTTCTGTTATATAGAAATATGGGGGCACGAAAAGTATGTAGCCAACTCCGGTCTAATAGTTCATCCCGATTACCGGGGGCAAGGTTTGGCCAAGCAAATAAAAAAGAAGGTTTTTGACCTGTCCAAAAAAAAATTCCCCAATGCCAAGATTTTTGGCATCACTACCGGTTTGGCGGTAATGAAAATCAATTATGAACTGGGGTATAAGCCCGTTACTTTCTCCGAGCTTACGGATGATCCTGAATTTTGGAAAGGGTGCCAAACCTGTAAAAATTTTGATATCCTTACACGTACAGAACAAAAAATGTGTCTTTGTACCGGAATGTTGCACGACCCAAATACCGCACAGACAAGCACTAAAAAAGAGAAAGTAAACGGCAAAGCCTTTAAACGATTAAAAAGTATAAAGGAACAATTGTTCCTTAAAAAGAAGACAAAATGAAAAAACTAGTTTTAGCATATAGCGGTGGACTGGATACTTCGTACTGCGCAAAGCATCTATCCCAAGAACAGGGTTTTGAAGTACATGCCGTAAGCGTGAACACAGGCGGGTTTTCCAGGGAGGAAATCAAGGAAATAAAAGAAAAAGCACTACAATTAGGGGCCACCTCCTATACGTCCATAGATGCCGTGGAAACCTTTTACGAAAAAGTGGTAAAGTATCTCATTTTTGGGAATGTACTAAAAAACAACACCTACCCTTTGTCCGTAAGCGCGGAAAGAATTATACAGGCCATTGAAATTGTCAATCATGCCAAAAAAGTGGGAGCTCGGTATATTGCACATGGCAGCACGGGAGCTGGAAACGATCAGGTACGGTTCGACATGATTTTCCAGATTATAGCACCAGAAATCAAAATTATTACCCCCATCAGGGATAATAAACTTTCCAGGGAAACCGAAATTGAATACTTGAAAAAAAACGGTATCGATTATCCTTGGGAAAAAGCCAAGTATTCCATAAACAAAGGATTATGGGGCACATCGGTGGGCGGAGATGAAACTTTAACCTCTAATCTACCCTTACCGGATGCCGCTTATCCAAGTCCGTTGAAAAAAACCGGTACGGAGCCTATTAAACTAAAGTTTAAAAGAGGGGAACTAATAGCTATCAATGGGGAGATAGGTACACCGGTGAGCAATATTGTAAGGTTAAACAATATGGCCTCCCCATATGCAATTGGTAGGGACATCCATGTGGGTGATACCATTATTGGAATAAAAGGAAGAGTAGGTTTCGAGGCCGCCGCCTCTTTGATAATCATCAAAGCCCATCATTTATTGGAAAAACATACCTTAAGCAAATGGCAACAATATCAAAAAGAGCAACTAGGCAACTTCTATGGTATGTTATTGCATGAAGGTAATTATTTGGATGAAATCATGCGGAATATCGAAGCCTTTTTAACGGACACACAAAAGAATGTTACCGGAGAGGTCTCACTGAGCTTATATCCTTACCGATTTGAATTGAACGGTATTGACTCCAAACACGATTTAATGAATGCTTCCTTTGGCAGCTATGGTGAAATGAACAAAGGATGGACGGCCGAAGAAGCAAAAGGTTTCATCAAAATTCTTTCCAATTCCGGAAAAATATATAATCACGTAAATCAAAATCATGATTAAAGCAGGCATCATAGGTGGTTCGGGATATACAGGTGGGGAACTCATTCGTATTTTATTGGGCCATCCACAAGTCGAGATTGATTTTGTGTACAGTACGACCCGAGCGGACAAAAAAATTTCATCGGCACACCCAGATCTTTTAGGACTGACCGACTTAATGTTTACCGGCAATATCAATACCAAGGTAGATGTGGTCTTTTTATGCTTAGGGCATGGAAACTCAACTCGGTTTTTAGTGGAAAACCATTTTTCGGATAGTACTAAAATTATAGACCTTAGCAATGACTTTAGACTACGGGAAAATGCTGTTTTCGAAAATAAAACATTTATCTACGGATTGCCGGAACTTAGAAAAGAAGAAATCAAAAAAGCTCAATACATCGCCAATCCCGGTTGTTTTGCCACCGCTATTCAGTTGGCCCTGCTACCGCTGGCAAAAGCTGGTTTATTGCACCAAGACGTTCACGTAAACGCTATTACCGGAAGTACGGGAGCAGGTGTAAAACCTTCAAGGACATCGCATTTTAGTTGGCGAAACAATAATATTTCTTGGTACAAACCTTTTACGCACCAGCACTTGGGTGAGATCAATGAAAGCCTCCATAGCTTGCAAGAAAATAGTGGGGAACTGTTTTTTCTTCCCAATAGGGGCAATTTCACAAGGGGTATTTTAGCCACGGCATATACCCATTTTGAAGGCAGTGAAGCAGAGGCCATCGATTTGTACAAGGATTTTTATACCAATGCTGAATTCACGCACATAGCGGAGGACGCCATTCATTTAAAACAAGTGGTGAATACCAATCAATGTCATATTCACTTATATAAACACCATAATACCTTGTTGGTTACCTCGGCAATAGACAACTTACTTAAAGGGGCATCCGGACAAGCGGTTCAGAATATGAATTTAATGTTGGGATATCATGAAACAACGGGGTTAAATCTCAAGGCAGGGGTGTTCTAATATCCTTTCCAAAACACGAATTGATCATTGAAAACAAGTCAACAAAACATAAAAATCCTTAACCAATGAAAATAGCCATTATAGGGACAGGTAATCTAGGATTATCCATAGCCAAGGGAATATTGCACACCAATGGCGCCACCACCATGTACCTTACCAAAAGAAACGTGGAAGATATTCGAAATCTTGAAAAATACGGTAATGTTACCGTCACAACGGATAATAGGGAAGCGGTAAAAAAATCGGATGTTTTGATCTTTGCCGTACAACCCGGTCATTTTGAAAGAATATTAACGGACATCAAAGATCTGCTTACCGAAAAGCACGTAATTATTTCAACCATCACCGGATTTAGTATAGAGAAGATGGAGGCTATTGTGGGAACCGATAATTACATTATTCGAAGTATGCCCAATACCGCTATATCCGTAGGCAGGTCCATGACCTGTATTTGCAGCAATGAAGTGGGAAAAAAACGAATAGATCTGGCGAAAGCAATTTTTAATAGAATGGGACATTCATTGGAAATACCTGAAGAACAAATGCAAGCGGCTACGGTAATATGTGCTAGCGGTGTCGCGTTTTGGATGCGTTTAATACGAGCCACGACACAGGGAGCCATTCAGCTAGGTTTTGATGCCAAGGAAGCGCAAGAACTGGCTATGCATACCTGTAATGGCGCAGCAAGTCTGTTAATTGAATCCGGTAATCATCCCGAAGAAGAAATTGACAGGGTAACCACCCCCATGGGTTGCACCATCAAAGGACTTAACGAAATGGAGCACCAAGGTTTAAGTTCCTCATTGATCAGAGGTATCGTGGCTTCATTTGACAAAATCAGTGAGTTTAAAACGAAAAACTAACGCTATATCAATCGCTATTGACCCGGTGCGCTACACGGAGCCAATACCACATAATTAAGAAAATGAAACTATTTGATGTGTACCCTTTATATGATGTCACCCCTGTTTCGGCGCATGGAGTGGTGGTAACCGATGAACATGGACAGGACTACTTGGATTTTTATGGCGGACATGCGGTTATTTCGATAGGCCATTCCCATCCACACTACGTAAAACGGTTAAAAGACCAGTTGGATAAAATAGGATTCTATAGCAATGCGGTAAAAAATCCATTGCAAGAAAAACTGGCCTATAAATTGGGGGAACTGTCCAATTGTAGCGACTACAATCTTTTTCTATGTAATTCTGGTGCGGAGGCCAATGAAAATGCCTTAAAAATGGCATCTTTCCAAACCGGGAAATCCAGGGTCATTGCCTTTCATAATAGCTTCCATGGAAGGACATCGGCAGCAGTGGCGACAACTGATAATGAAAAGATCAACGCCCCGATCAATAAACAGCAGAAAGTTACCTTTCTTTCATTTAATGACGAGGAAGCTTTTAAAGCGGAAATAAAAGAGGGAGATGTATGTGGTGTAATTTTAGAAGCTATACAAGGGGTTGGCGGCCTGGATGAGCCTACATCAAAATTTTATCAAACCATTGCCCAATTATGTAAAGAATATGAGGTACTGTTAATCGCTGACGAGGTACAATCGGGCTTTGGACGTAGTGGTAAATTCTTTGCTTTTCAACACCATGGCATTGAACCGGATATCATAACCATAGCCAAAGGTATGGGCAATGGGTTTCCCGTAGGAGGGGTGCTGATCCGGGAATGGATAAAAGCTTCCTATGGACTCTTGGGAACAACCTTTGGCGGCAATCATCTGGCATGTGCCGCCACGCTGGCGGTCTTGGAGATTTTGGAAAAAGAAGATTTAATGAACAATGCTACC
>JBCBZE010000377.1:0-3062 GCA_039815505.1 Bacteroidota bacterium
CTTGGCCGAGCAGGTGATTGAATTACTACCCTTGTATTTACATAAGGAAAATGTGGTGGCCATTGGTGAAATAGGCTATGATGATCAAACCCCTGCGGAGGACAAGTACTTTAGAATGCAATTGGAAATGGCCAAGGAATTAAACATGACCGTACAGGTACATACACCCCATAGGGATAAAAAAGCGGGTACCCTAAGGAGTATGGAAGTTTGCTTGGAACATGGTCTGGATCCCTCCAACGTTATTATTGATCATAATAATGAAGAAACCGTTAAAGATGTACTGGACAAAGGTTTTATTGCCGCATTTACGATTTATCCCAAGACCAAAATGGGCAATGAGCGGATGGTTGCGGTGGTAAAGAAGTACGGTAGCAACAATATTATTGTGGATAGTTCTGCGGATTGGGGCGTTAGTGATCCCCTTGCAGTTCCTAAAACCGCCTCTTTAATGCTGACACGTGGGGTTTCCAAAACCGATGTGATAAAAACATGCTATCAAAATGCGCTGGATGCTTTTAGCAAGAACGGAAAAATGAAAGATTCCCATTGGTTGCAGGCCAAAGGTATCGATCAGACCGTGCTTTATAACGATAATAGTGTGCTAAGAGGTCAACAACCAAAGATAGATTCCGATAAAATTGTTTGATGAATGAGACCCTAAAAGGATACTTGAGGCTTATGCGTCCCGCTAACCTGCCTACGGCAGCCGCGGATATCATTGCTGGAACCGCTATTTCCGGAATCTATTCAAATACATCGGGTTTTTCAATTGAAGATCAAAACGCATTATCGGGTATCATCTTTTTGATACTTTCCTCCATTGGTTTATACGCGGCAGGGGTGGTGTTGAACGATGTATTCGATGTAAAGGTAGATATGTTGGAACGTCCGGAAAGACCTATCCCCAGCGGATTGATTTCTGTTAAATCGGCATCCATATTTGGAGTTGTGCTACTCATTCTAGGTATTTTAAGCGCTTTTCTGGTACATATGCTATGCGGTATGATCGCCCTATTACTTGCTTTAAGTATTGTCGCCTATGATTCGTTTTCCAAGCGAAACCCGGTTGCGGGCCCCTTGAATATGGGAATATGTAGGGGACTCAATTTGCTGCTGGGAATAAGTCTTTTAGGTGCCTTGCCCCATTGGTGGTATGTTTTTGTGCCCGTAGTATACATCGCTGCAATTACATTGATAAGTAGGGGAGAGGTACATGGAAACAATAAAAGGCATATTATTTTTGCAGCTATTTTATACGCTATGGTTATTTTATCAGTTATAGTTTTAGCGCTTTTAAGTCATCTAGGTATGTTTACTATCCTGCTGTTTCTGTTGCTATTTGCCCTATTGATTTATAGGCCCTTATGGCGTGCTTATGTCCTTAATTCTCCCGATAATATTAAAAAAGCGGTTATTGCGGGCGTATTGTCCCTGATCGTATTGGATGCTGCCATAGCGGTTGGTTTTTCGAATTTATGGTTAGGACTTATTGTATTGCTATTATTACCTTTATCCCTAATGCTTTCTAAACTATTTGCGGTAACCTAAGAAAATTGTCAAAATGAAACCACTTGAGCCCATAGCGCAGTCGTTTACCGTAAAATATGAATATAAACTCTATTTCACGGAAGACCTGTTTGCTTTGTCCAATCCCTTGTTCAAGAATATCATTGAAGGATATACGGCGGAGGATAATATAAAAATGGTCTTTATCATAGATGAGGAAGTCCATAAACGGCATCAGGGACTGTCACATGCCATTACAACCTATTGTAGCGCGAATAAAAATAAGATCCGGCTAACGGAACAATTGATAATCCCGGGAGGGGAGACCTCTAAAAACAACAATGTATACGTAGAGCAACTATTGAATGCCATTAACGATAATGGTATTTGCAGGCATTCCTTTGTTGTGGCCCTAGGGGGAGGTGCACTCATAGATATGGCAGGTTACGCGGCCGCCATAGCCCATAGGGGCGTAAAATTAATACGGGTTCCTACCACGGTCTTGTCCCAAAACGATGCTGCCGTAGGAGTGAAAAATGGCATAAATATTTTTGGCAAGAAAAATTTCTTGGGAACATTTGCGCCTCCATATGCCATAATAAACGATATACATTTTTTAACCACTTTACAGCAACGCGATTGGATAGCCGGAATCTCAGAAGCAATTAAGGTAGCTTTGATCAAGGATGCCGATTTTTTTGACTTTATTGAGCAAAACACAATTCAACTTCGAAATCGGGAAATGGAACCTATGCAATATCTAATCCGCAGGTGTGCCCAATTGCATATGGACCATATAGCACAGGGTGGAGACCCTTTTGAAAGTGGTTCTTCAAGACCCTTGGATTTTGGACATTGGGCGGCTCACAAATTGGAGCATATGACGGCTTATACGTTAAGACATGGGGAAGCAGTGGCCATAGGTATGGTCTTGGACCTTACTTACGCACATTTAATAGGTTTGATAACCGACACCACATTAAAAAGGATTGTTCTTGTTTTGGAAGAGATAGGTTTTGCGCTACGGATACCTTTGGAAAATAGGGCCAAAATTGAAGAACTTTTAGCAGGAGTACAGGAATTTCGAGAACATTTGGGAGGAAAACTTACCATTACCTTAATATCTGAAATTGGCACTAAACACGATGTACATGAAATTGATTTAGATATAATGAAACAAGCGATCGCCTTACAAAATTCCTTTTCTAAATTAGTATCGAACGTATAAATGCTGGTCAATCGTACACAACATCTTACCTATTGCACCAATATTCATCCAGGAGCGGATTGGAAAGCTACATTTAATAGTCTGCAACACTATGTGCCAAAGATTAAAAATAAAGTTTCGGATGGACAACCCTTCGGTATTGGTTTACGACTTTCCAACACAGCTAGTGAAGAACTAAGTAGGAATGAAAATTTAGAGAAATTTAAAACCTGGCTTGCCAATAATGAACTATATGTGTTTACCATGAACGGTTTTCCATATGGTAATTTTCACAATGAACAAGTGAAAGATAAGGTGCATGCCCCTGATTGGACCACCAATGAGC
>JBCBZE010000312.1:0-4174 GCA_039815505.1 Bacteroidota bacterium
AACGAGGACCGTGCCAATGCCATGAAGGTCATTGTTTTTATGAATTCCATTATTCAGAAGTACGCCCCGGGACAAGTAGGACGATATAGTGATGATTTTGAACCTAGGGCCTTTGGCGATAATATTCAAAAATGGGGCACAAGTACCATTCTTATAGAGTCTGGCGGATATACCAATGACATTGAGAAACAGGAGATACGAAAATTGAACTATGTATCCATTCTTTCGGCCATATATACGATTGCCAAGGGCAATTATGTGGATATCCCAATTGCCGAGTATGAGAAAATACCACATAACGACCGGAAACTTTTCGATTTAAAGATCCAAGGGGCCACCTATAAATTATTGGGTAAGGACTATATTTTGGACTTGGGCATGAACCGCTTGGAAGTGGACAATACCACCCACGATGATTTTTACTATAGCAGTAGAATTATAGATCAGGGGGATCTGTCTACCTATTACGGTTATGAAACTTTTGATGCATCTGGCTATACCATACGGCCCGGCACCGTCTATTCCAAGACATTGAATACAATGTCCGACTTGTCGGGATTGGACCCTATTTCACTCTTAAAATCGGGCTACACCTATGTGCGGATAAATAAAATTCCCGTAAAAGCCGTGGAGACTCCCATGCCACTCCATGTTATCGGTAAGCATTATAAGGTTCCCGAACTTCGATTGGAAGTGGGCAAAAACCCCACCTTTCTGCTAGAAAAGGATAATAAGATCCAATATGCGGTTATCAATGGCTTTTTATTGGACCTAAACGCTGGGAAGGGCCATTTTAGAAACGCTATGATATACCGATAATCATCTAGTAGCCGAACTGGATACTCATTTGCGAGCCATACTTCAACAAGATGACCAGCATGGCCATTAATACCGTTACTATAGTGGAAAATAATAAAAGCACTAAGCTTTTATACCATTTGGATAATGGTCCTATCGCGCTTTGTTGGATAATTTCGTTGATTACATCCATGATTTTTTTCTTTTACGTTAAACAATTTCATAGTTTTTAGGATGTATTATAAGTTGCAATAGATCAATTGGGGGTTTATAGGTAAAACAACTTTCAGGCCAAACACCCTACTCATTGGTCGTAAATATTGTTAGAATCTGACGAAGCACGCTATTTACTCGTTGTATTACCATAAAAAAAGGGCCGAACTACCTAGTCCGGCCCTTTTAAAACAATAATTAGGATAATGTATTATAGACTTTCTGAATCCAATAGGGCGAAGAATTTATCCAAATTTGGAATGATGACGATTCTGGTACGTCTGTTCTTGGACATATTTTCCTTGGTATCGTTTTCCACCAAAGGAATATAACTACTTCTACCGGCGGCGATCATTTTGGAAGGATCAACACTATATTCGTTCTGCAATATTCTTACAATAGATGTTGCTCTCTTTACGCTAAGGTCCCAGTTGTCTTGAAAAAGTTCCGTACGGATCGTTTTGGAATCGGTATGGCCTTCTACCATAACCTCCATGCTTGGCTCGGAATTAATGACCTCTGCCAGTTTGCTCAAAATATTGTCCGCTTGTTTGCTTACCTTATAGCTACCGCTCTTGAACAATAACTTATCGGAAATATTGATCATCACCACGGTCTTGTCGATATTTACGTCGATATCGTCCGCATCATCGGCAATGGATTTCTTTAAGTTGTACGAGACCGCGAGATTAACGGAATCTTCCAAAGTTTGCGCACTGGCCAATGCAGAGGGATCTACCTTTGCTAGGGTCGCCCTCATTTTTTCCTTGGTGTTGTTACTCATAACGGTAACATCATCCACTGAAGTCAATTGACTGTCGTTGATTTCTTTTAGGGAATTTATTTTCTCGTTGTATTCCGCCACACGGGCTTCGATCTTGGACACCTTGGTTTCCAATTCTTCTTTTTCTACTTGTGTCTTGGTCAATTGACTTTGTGTATCGGCCAAGTTGTTTTCCAAAGCAACATACTTCTTTTTGGATACACATGAGCTAAGCACAAATACCAACATCATGGTCATTAGGGATAATCTTTTCATTTTTTCTTTTCTTTAAATTAATGTTTAGGTTACCATTTAGTATACGCAGGAGATGGACAAATGGATGTTTTGGAACCATATATTTATTCCCATGTATGCCATACCCTGGACAGGTGTCTAGATTACCTGCTTAATATTTAAGAAAGCTACATAACTTTATGTAGGGATAACAGGTTGTATTGGATGGTACGAATAATTAAGCATCCCTAGATTAAAACCGGGCTAATTTTATTAATTTACCTAAGATTCAAATGATAAGAGATGTTCCTAAGGATTTTATCCATACTTATAGTCGCTACCGCAAAGCCCTCGGAATCTGGAATTTGGGAAAATTTAGTTTGGCCTGTATTCGTATCCCTCATCATCGCAATTGGAGGTGTCTTATGGAAAAAAATTTCTAAGGGGCGAAGGGAAAAACCTAAAGTTTCACTCAAATTAAAAATTGACAGAAAGGGAAGGGTACTCCCTTATGCCAACAAACGGGTTTTGGTAAAGTTAAATACGGTAAAAGCGGTTTTGAGAAATGAAGGCAAAAATGAACTTTGTATTAAATTGGTACCCAACTATTCTACATGGAGATTAAACAAGTTTTTAAAAAAAGAACTTAAATCCAAACTTAGAAACAAGGAAAATGAATTGGAAAAAAAAGCGGAAATCCTATTGATGAAACCGTTTTTGCCCCATGAAAGCCCCAAGGGTTTGGAAGATGCCCTAAAAGTTCTTTTTTTTGGTAGTTTTTTGTATACCGATGATCTGGATAAAAACATAATCGATTTGGAACTTTGGGAGGAGAAAGCTGAAATATCCTTTTCCATCTGTGTGCCTGAAAACGATTTATCGAAAATTTCCGAACAAAAGCAAATTTCTTATCGGAAACTGTACACGGAACTTGGAATGCATAAATTCCATATTGCTACCTTATTCGCTAGCCATAGCGAACTCATCTATAAGGAAATTATACCTAAATTAGTGCTCGAAGTGTACCGTAAACACAAGCTTCATAGCTATGATTTAACAAAATCGGGCTGGGAAAACCTATATTCGTATTACGTAGGTATAAAATAGTGTTGTTTTAGAGGTCACTACTTCCGCACTTCAAATTGTGTAATAACCATGGATCTGAACAAAATACCGCTTGCCAAATGTTATCAAGTATTGGCGTTTTTTATGGTCATCAACTCCTTTGGACAAGAACAAAGGCAGAACCCCAACATTCTTTATGAAAATTTCTCCAAAGCCTATAGGGAAAAGAATGCGATCCTCCTAGAGGAATTGTATATGCAAGATGCCGTTCTCTTAAATTTATATGATTCTTCAGGTCCCAACTCCATTCAAGGTAAAACAGCGATTAAAAATTATTTTTCCAACTTTTTTAAGATTGCGGAAAAGAATGGTCAAGAATTACGGCTTACCTTTAAAATTATCCGTAGGGAAGAACTTGAGGATGCCGTTCTTGATAACGGATTTTACAAATTGACCATAATTGATCGGGATAAACCGGAAATTATGAGCCATGGAAAACTATCTACCGTTCTTAAATGGGACCTTGGAAATTGGAAATTCATGGTGGATGCAAATACCGATACGAACGAAATCGAATATAGGAACGCAACCACCGGATCTATTCCACAACCTAAAGATATGCCGTAATAGATAACAAGATGTTGTTACTCGCATCCCCCGGTAAAACCATTGGCGCTGAATCGGGTTTGCACTGCACCTTGAAGACTACCATTGGTAACTTGGATGGCCAAATTGTTTTCACCGCTACCGTCGCGCTTCGGGGTGCAATACTCAAACAGGTAAAAGCTATTTGCCTGTTGTGATACCCTAAGGGAGATGTCATTGAAGGTAGTTTCCAGTTCTGCCGCATTTCCGGCAAACACACTAAAGGTTTTTCCAATCTCGCTTAGGATTTCCGTATCGATTTCACCGCCCAGACCAATGGTGAAGTAGGAAATATTGGGGTCGGCACGTTCCACCTTTCGCAAAGCATCCTCTTCTGTAAAGCGGGACGCCTGATCTGTACCATCCGTGAAAATAACAATGGAGGCCGCTCCAATGATTTGGTTATCGTTGTTTTCCTGTAAAAGGTCCTCGGCTATGTCCGTAGATTTTATGACC
>JBCBZE010000101.1:0-10104 GCA_039815505.1 Bacteroidota bacterium
ATAAAACGCTGGGCCAAAGAGTATATGGACAAAATTCAGTGTCCTAGCTGCAATGGTTCCCGGCTTAAGAAAGAATCCTTAAACTTTAAGGTAGATGGGAATAATATAGCGGAGCTTTCCCAGATGGATATTGCGGAATTGTCAGATTTCTTTAATGGTTTGGAAAAGAAATTGGACGGTAACCAATTAAAGATAGCCGAAGAAATCATAAAAGAGATACGGACACGTATACAGTTTTTATTGGATGTTGGTTTAGATTATTTATCCTTGGGAAGAAGCTCAAAATCCCTTTCGGGCGGCGAGGCACAGCGCATACGTCTGGCAACTCAGATTGGATCACAGTTGGTGGGTGTTCTCTATATTTTAGACGAACCTAGCATAGGTTTACACCAAAGAGACAATGAGCGTTTGATCAAATCTTTGGAATCTTTAAGGGATATAGGTAATTCCGTTATTGTTGTGGAGCATGATAGGGATATGATAGAGCATGCAGATCACGTCATAGATATCGGGCCAAAAGCAGGGAAACATGGAGGAGAGATCATCTCCGAGGGAAAACCATCCGAACTTAAAAAATGCCATACATTGACCGCCGATTATATTACCGGCGTCAAAGAGATCGTTATTCCGTCCAAAAGAAGAAAAGGTACGGGCAAAAGCATTGTTTTATCCGGTTGTACCGGAAATAACCTGAAGAACGTAACCTTGCAAATTCCCTTGGGTAAAATGATCGGTATTACCGGGGTTTCCGGTAGTGGAAAGTCTACCTTAATCAACGAAACACTTTATCCCATTATGAACGCCCATTATTTTAATGGTGTTAAAAAACCGATGCCCTACAAAAAAATTAAAGGGCTGGAGCATATTGATAAAGTTATAGACATTAATCAATCTCCCATAGGAAGAACACCGCGTTCCAACCCCGCGACATATACCGGTGTTTTCAGTGAAATCAGGTCCTTGTTCGCTAAAACACCAGAGGCTGCCATACGGGGATACAAGCCCGGACGTTTCAGCTTTAATGTTAAAGGTGGACGTTGCGAGACCTGCCAGGGGGGAGGATTAAAGGTCATTGAAATGAATTTTCTCCCTGACGTTTACGTGGAGTGCGAAACCTGTAACGGCAAGCGGTTTAATAGAGAGACCTTGGAAATTCGATACAAGGCCCAATCCATTTCGGATGTGCTTCAAATGACCATTAACGAAGCTGTGGACTTTTTCGAAAACATTCCCAAAATCCATCGAAAGCTAAAGACCATCCAAGATGTAGGATTAGGTTACATTTCGTTAGGGCAACAGTCCACTACCCTATCCGGTGGCGAAGCGCAACGAATTAAATTGGCTACAGAGCTTTCCAAACGGGATACCGGTAATACTTTTTATATTTTGGATGAACCTACCACAGGTCTTCATTTCGAGGATATTAGAGTATTGATGGAAGTTTTGAACAAGCTGGCGGATAAGGGAAATACGGTTTTGGTCATTGAACACAATATGGATGTTATTAAAATGGTAGACCACATTGTTGACATTGGATATGAAGGAGGTCGCGGGGGCGGCATGATAGTTGCAGAAGGAACTCCGGAAGAGATAGCAAAAGATAAAAAAAGCTATACCTCAAAATTCCTTAGAAAAGAACTAGGTTTGTAATATTGAATAGGCAGTATACCGGTAACGAAGAGCATTTATCCGTTGCGTCAAAGGTTGTGTCCGTTATTGTTTAAAAAATGAGAAAAGAACAACATCATAAAGGTTGGAACGAAATAAAAACCAATGACTCATGGGCGTTATTCAAAATCATGGGTGAATTTGTGAGCGGTTTTGAAAAAATGAGTGCAATAGGGCCCTGTGTATCCATATTTGGTTCAGCAAGGACAAAAGAAAACGATAAATATTATACGCTAGCCGTACATATTGCAAAAAGCGTTGCCGAAGCAGGTTATGGCATCATCACCGGTGGTGGCCCAGGGATTATGGAAGCGGGTAACAAGGGAGCGCATTTAGCGGGCGGCACCTCGGTGGGACTCAACATTGAATTACCCTTTGAACAACACGATAATCCTTATATTGATGGTGATAAAAGTTTGGATTTCGACTACTTTTTTGTACGAAAAGTAATGTTTGTGAAATATTCCCAAGGGTTTGTGGTCATGCCTGGGGGTTTTGGCACCTTGGATGAACTTTTTGAAGCTATCACGCTGATACAAACCAATAAAATCGGAAAATTTCCCATCATATTGGTAGGGTCGGATTTCTGGGAAGGTCTCATCGATTGGATCAAGAACACTATGCTAAATGCGGGTAATATTAGTCCCAAAGATATGGATCTGATCAAAATAGTTGATACTGGGGAAGAAGTGGTGGAAATAATCGACGCCTTCTATAAAGGGAATATATTAAGTCCCAACTTTTAATAGTAATATGTTCCTTAAAGCAAAATCATATCCATATAGTGGTTTAATCATCCTTATGTTCCTGTTATGTGGAACGGGAACATTACATGCACAACATATCAATGAGATAAAGGCTACTTTGGACGGCAATAGCAAACGTATACGCATTCAACAAAAATTTACGTATGTAAACTCGTCCAAAGACACGCTGAACACGCTGTATTTTAATGATTGGGCGCATGCCTATTCTGATAAAAACACGGCTTTGGCCAAACGTTTTGCGGAAGAGTTTAAAAAAAGCCTTCATTTGGCGAAGGATAAGGAAAGGGGCGCTACCGAAATAATTAGCTCGGTAGATAACAAATACCAAGGGCTGCAATGGGAAAGGGCTTCGGGACTGGATTTAATAAAAATCAAACTAAATCAACCTTTGTTTCCATCCGATTCAACAAGTATTTTCATTACTTACGAAGTAAAACTTCCGCCCAAAAAATATACCCCATATGGGTATGATAGTAGAAATCGTTACTATCTAAAGGATTGGTATCTTACACCGGCGGTATATAATGGAAAATGGCAATTGTACTCCAATAAGAACCTCGAAGATCTTTATACCGATGTTACCAACACCGAAATCAATTTTATATATCCCGAAGAACAGTTTTTAAGTACTAATTTTGAGACATCCAGTATAACGAACTATCTAGATTTTAACGATATAAGGTTAAGGGGAACGAATCAGAAGAGTTGTGAAATAATTTTGGAACCTATTCAACGATTTACAAAACACGTGACTCGTTCCTTAACGGTTGAAACCGATATAGAGTCCAATCGGTACGATGAAATATCCCAAGGGATCTCCATTAATCGGGTCGCAGAGTTTATCGATGAAAATTTAGGGGCTTACCCCCATGGCACCTTATTGGTAAGCGAAATAGATTACAATAAAAATCCATTGTACGGTATCAATCAACTCCCATCTTTTATAAGACCTTATGAAGAACAGTTTCAGTATGAGATGAAATTTTTGAAAACCGCCCTTTATAGTTTTCTAAGAGAGACCATATATATCAACCCAAGAAAAGAAAGGTGGGTTACGGACGCCATTGTCAACTATCTTTTGATAGCCTATGTAGATAAAAATTACCCGGACTATAAGTTACTTGGAAAGCTGTCAAAAGTGTGGGGTATTAAGGGCTTTAAACTTGCCCAAACCAACTTTAACGATCAATATTCCCTACTTTTTATGCTTACCGCAAGAAGAAACCTTGATCAGGCATTGACCACCCCAAACGATTCCCTTATAAAATTCAATGAAAAAATAGCGAATCGGTACAAAGCTGGTTTAGGTCTGGCTTACTTGGCAAGTTATGTGGGAAAGGAGAAAGTTGAACAAAGTGTAAAGAAATTTTATACCGATTATAAAATTAAACCCGTAGATAAGGATAACCTTAAAAGCATTTTGAAGGAATCCACGGAAATTGATATTGATTGGTTTTTTGATACGTACATTTCAAGTAAGAAACGAATAGATTTTAAAATAAAAAAAATAGTAAAGGATACCGATTCCCTGCAAATCACACTTAAAAACAAAACCGGAACCAATGTTCCCATTTCACTGTTTGGCCTTAACAAGGACACCGTAGTTTCCAAATATTGGTTTACGGATGTAGTGGACGAAAAAACATTTAAGATTCCTAGGGGCACCGAGGAAAAATTAGTGTTGAACTACGACCAGAAAATCCCTGAATTCAATCAACGTGATAATTGGAAATCGTTGAACGGTTTCTTCTCTAGCAATAGAAAGCTCAAGTTTCAGTTTTTTAAGGATATTGAGGATCCCTATTATAATCAAATCTTTTATGTCCCCGTTGTCACCTTTAATGTGGATGACGGAATTACCCCTGGTCTTCGCCTTACCAATAAGACTTTTTTACAGCGACCTTTTATTTTTGATTTTTCGCCTTCCTATTCCTTTAACGAGAAGTCCCTTGTGGGTTTTGGCAGGTTTACCTATCGCAAATATCATGAGGAAAAGAAATTATTTGTTTCCTCCTACTCATTAGGTGGTTCTACTTTTCATTTTGCGGAGAATTCAAGGTTCATGACCATAACCCCGTCGATTAGTTTTGGTTGGCGAACAGATGACCTACGTTCCAATAAACGTTCTTCGTTAACGTTCCGGCATGTCAATGTGTTCAGGGACCCGGATGAGAATTTGGACAGGGAAGAGTTAAATTTGGATGAAAATCCAGATTATAGCGTATTTAATGTACGTTACCGAAAATCGGACAATGATATCATCAATTTTTATTCCTGGTTTTTGGACGGACAGCATGCTGCCGATTTCACCAAGCTTGCCTTTAATTTTGATTATCGAAAGTTGTTTCAAAATAATCGGCAGCTTAATATTCGTTTTTTTGCCGGTAAGTTTCTACGGAACCGATCCGATTCCGATTTCTTTAGTTTTGCCTTGGACAGACCAACCGATTACCTGTTCGATTTTAACTATCTGGCACGTTCCGACGAATCAGGACTCGCCAGTCAACAGATTATTATTGCGGAAGGTGGGTTTAAATCCCAATTAGAGGATCCCTTTGCAGATGATTGGCTAGTTACCACCAATGCCAGTGTAAATATTTGGCGTTGGGTAGAGGCTTATGGGGATTTGGGATATATTAAACGTAAAGGACAAAACCCGAGATTTGTTTATGACTCTGGTATACGGTTAAACCTGGTAACGGATTTCTTTGAACTATATTTTCCTTTTTATTCCAATAATGGATATGAAATTGCCCAGCCCGACTACGAGGAAAAAATTCGTTTTGTCGTTACCCTAAGCCCCAAGACCTTGCTTGCTTTGTTCAATAGAAAGTGGTTCTAACTTCTTGATAAATATTCAAAAAATACACTTTTTTTTATATTATGTTTAACAAATAAGTTGAAAATTGTGTAAAATTTATTGATTTATTAAAAAATAACCCTTTTTATTGATTGCATAAATCGTTCTGTTTTGATACTTTTGTGAAAAATTTATTTCCAATCAATGAGCGTTAAATTTCAAACAAGTGATGACATTTCCTTTGAAGATTTCAAAACACAGATTTTGAAAGATTATGAAATAGCTGTCACCAGTAGGGAATGTAGTTTATTGGGAAGAAGGGAAGTACTTACGGGAAAGGCAAAGTTTGGTATTTTTGGGGACGGAAAGGAACTTCCACAATTGGCAATGGCCCGTTCTTTTAGAAACGGGGATTTCCGAAGCGGCTATTATAGAGATCAAACTTTTATGATGGCTTTGGGACTTTTAAGACCAAAAGATTTCTTTCACGGTCTATATGCCACTACGGACATTGAGAAAGAACCTATGAGCGGCGGAAGACAAATGGGCGGTCATTTTGTCACCTGTAGCCTTAACGAGGATGGGAGCTGGCGAAATTTGACGCAACAGAAAAACAGTAGTGCCGATATTTCTCCTACGGCGGCTCAGATGCCCCGATTATTAGGTCTGGCCCAAGCTTCAAAAATATACCGTCATGTAAAAGGTATAGATGCGCAAAATTTCTCGGATAACGGTAACGAAGTAGCCTGGGGTACCATTGGTAATGCCAGCACAAGCGAAGGGCTGTTCTTTGAAACCATAAATGCCGCTGGAGTTTTGCAAGTACCTATGGTCATCAGCATTTGGGACGATGACTATGGTATATCGGTCCCTGCAAAACATCATACCACAAAAGAGGATATTTCAAAAATTTTAAAGGGGTTTCAACGGGATGAAGAAGACGCCGGTTATGAAATTCTAAAAGTTAAAGGTTGGGACTATACCGCATTGATACACGCCTATGAAAATGCATCCGATATTTCAAGAGAGGAGCATGTGCCCGTTATTATACATGTCATAGAACTTACACAACCCCAAGGGCACTCTACATCGGGCTCCCATGAAAGATACAAAAGCGAAGAACGTTTAGAGTGGGAAAAGGAGAACGATTGTAACAAGCGCTTTCGAGAATGGATTTTGGAAAAGGGAATTACTTCAGAGGAAGATTTAAAGGAAATGGAGAAATCCATTAAAAGAACGGTAAGAACAGCGAAAAAAGAGGCATGGGCCGAATTTTTGGAATCCCATAAGGAAGCAAAAAGCACCTTGGTCCAACTATTGGAAAATGCGGCCAACAAAAGTTCCAATAGAACCTTTATCAATAAAATAAAAAATGATCTTATAGCCCTTGAGGAGCCTTTAAAGAAAGACCTTGCCGCTCTTTCCAGAAAAGCGTTGCGTTATTTGTTGGGGGAAGATTCAATTGAAAAGAAAGCGCTTCTAAATTGGGTGTCGAGTTTTATTGATGAGATGCAACCCAAATACAGTTCGCATCTTTATAGTGAGCTGCCGAACAAAGCGACCAATATTCCCAAAATAGAACCAATTTACGATACCGACCCGGAAAAAGTCGATGGCAGGGTGATTATCCGTGATAATTTTGATAAACTCTTCGGTACCTATCCAGAAGCCTTGGTCTTCGGAGAAGATAGTGGTACCATAGGGGATGTAAATCAAGGATTGGAAGGATTACAAAAAAAATATGGTAGTCTTAGAATTGCCGATACGGGTATACGGGAAGCCACCATTATTGGTCAGGGTATTGGATTGGCCCTACGCGGTTTACGACCAATAGCGGAAATTCAGTATTTGGATTATCTGCTTTACGCCTTACAAACATTAAGTGATGATTTGGTCACTTTACTCTATAGGACCTTAGGTAAACAAAAGGCACCCCTCATCGTAAGAACCAGGGGACATCGCCTTGAGGGAATATGGCATTCCGGTTCGCAAATGGGCGGATTACTACACCTATTAAGGGGAATGTACATTCTTGTCCCAAGGGATATGACCAGAGCTGCCGGCTTTTATAATACGTTGATGAAAAGTGATGAGCCAGCCCTCATTGTTGAAAGCCTGAACGGTTATCGGTTAAAAGAACCCAAACCTAGTAACTTGGGAGAACTTTGTACACCCATCGGCGTAGTGGAAACAATTAAAGAAGGAACGGACGTTACTTTATTGTCCTACGGTTCCACCCTTAGAATTGTGACAAAAGTTGCCCAAGAATTAAAGGAAGTAGGTATAGATGTTGAAGTAATAGATGCGCAAAGTCTTTTGCCTTTTGATATTGACCATAACGTGCTAAAAAGTATTAAGAAGACCAACCGACTTTTGGTGATAGATGAAGATGTGCCCGGAGGTTGTTCCGCATATCTTATCCAGGAAGTCATAGAAAAGCAAGGGGGGTATCAATACTTGGATAGTGCACCACAAACGCTTACCGCAAAGGAGCATAGGCCGGCATATGCTAGCGATGGTGATTATTTTTCAAAACCCAATGCTGAGGATATTTTTGAAAAAGTATATGAAATTATGCACGAGGCAAACCCTATGGATTATCCTAAATTGCGATAATTTTTGTCCTCCAAGTTTTAAATTGCACCATTATAACGGTAACAATTTCACATGGATGACACATTGAACCGATTCTAAAATTATAAAACTTGGGCAGCAGGTCTCTCTTTCATTATTTTATGTATCCTAACTTTTCTATTATCATCGTGGTTTTATATATTTAGGGTAAACAACCTTAATGTTTTTAGCCTTTCCCGAATTTAACATCTTTAGCACTCCCCTATTGGTATTAGTGTCCCAAGGTGTGCTTTTTGGTGTGTTGTTATTGCTTAGATATCAGAAAAAAAAGATTGTTTCAGATATATTGCTTGCCTTGTTGGTTCTGATTACCTGTTATCACAGAACTGCCTACACCATAGGATTTATGAGCTGGTACGATACTTTCAGGACCACCAAAATAAATTATCTGCTTATACCACTTCTGCTTGCCATTGGACCCTTAATTTATTTCTATGTAAAGTCTGTTACCACCTCAGATTTTAGATTTAAAAAGAAAGAGTTGTTCCATTTCGTTCCAGCACTATTATTCGTTGTCTATCGGATTTCTATTTTTAGCTATGACGTTTTTCAACCCGGTTTTGACGATGAGCAAAATGGGGTTTTAATGAAACAGTTGGTGATGGGGCCGGTAGGTATGGTCATTGGATGCTTTGTGGTTCTCCAGCAACTTATTTATCTTATTCTTGCCCTTAAATGGTATTACTCTTATCGTGGGAGGATAAAGGATTATTTTTCCAATACATATGATCTTGAGCTCAACTGGATACGTAACTTTTTACTCATCTATACATTTTTATTTGTCTATTTCAGTGTACAAGAAGTAGTAAATACCTGGTTTATTGATATGAGTTGGATTCAAAAATGGTGGTATCAACTATTTTCGGCCCTTGCAGTAATTTATGTGGGTATTAAAGGGTATTTTACGGATACGACAAAATTAAAGGGTTTGGATTTTCGCATCAATGAGCGATCTTCGTTTGGCACACACAATACACGGGATGCAAACCACAATGGTATAGAAGC
Organism: Bacteroidota bacterium; assembly: GCA_039815505.1. Classification (GTDB taxonomy): domain Bacteria; phylum Bacteroidota; class Bacteroidia; order Flavobacteriales; family Flavobacteriaceae; genus CANLWN01. Next base: position 8,875 of record JBCBZE010000101.1, read on the forward strand.
TAAAAAAACACGGCTGTTAGATCATATGGCGCATAAAAAACCTTATTTAAATCCAGACCTTAATCTAATTGAGCTGGCCAAAGGAATGAAGATGAGTAGAGCTGAGCTTTCGGAAGCTATAAATGAAGGTTTCCATAAAAATTTTAATGATTTTATTAATGAATATAGGGTCAATGCCGTAAAGCAGATGTTTCTGAACGGCAAACAAAAACAATTATCACTTCTTGGAATAGCGTATGAATGCGGATTCAATAGCAAAGCTACGTTTAATCGGGTCTTTAAAAGACTAACGCAAACTTCCCCTTCGGAATACATTAAAACACTATAATCAAATTATTTGGTCATATCATTTGAGACGACTCAAATCGTATTTGAGACTTCTTAAACTATTTTGAGTCGCGCAATCCTGCGTAAAAAATGAGATTTGTCCTGTACAATTAAAACAAATACAAGATGAAAACAATTTTATTATTTATGATGGGATTAGTGACACTAAGTGCATTAAATGCCCAAAATCGGATTAGTATTTCCGACTTCAAAAACCTGGATGGGAGCAGCTGGTCCGGAAGCCTTATGTATGTGGACTACGGTAATGGAAAACAAGTTACCCTAAGAACCACGATGCAAATAGAACTGGAGATAGAGGATGAGACGGTTATAATTCACACTCAATATACGGATGAACCTAGTGCAAACGGAACAAGCAATTTACGTATCACGAATAATGGTGGTAATCTCAATAAAGAGAAAGTAGTTAAAAAAGAAATTTTAAGCAATGGCGGACTAAACTTTATCACCCTGATGAAAGGCAAGGATAACAATAAACCAGCCAAAATCTATACGCATTATACCATTGGGGAAACATTGTTTTCCATAACCAAAAAAGTGATTTACGATGAATCCCAAAAGGTTTTGATAAGGAGCCGATTCACCTACACCAAATTACAATAATCTTAAACTAGCACCCATGAAAAAAATAGATGTCCAACTTTTAGTGATCTCAATAAAAAAAATCAAAACCACCTATCTGCCAATGGTGTTTCTTTTAGCGCTATCGGGATGCAATGCACAGGATTACAAAATTACTTTCAAGGTAAACATGATGAGCGAACAAAGACCGAAAACAGTTGGTCTAAAAGGAAATATAGCGCCTTTGGATTGGAACAAGGAATACCCAATGACAGATATCGATGGAGACGGCATATATGAAACCACCATCACATTTAATAC
>JBCBZE010000013.1:0-24554 GCA_039815505.1 Bacteroidota bacterium
ACGGCCTATCCACAGTAATCTCCGTAACTTGTTTTGGTAAGTTCCCAACGTCAATATAATCATCTTCCGTAAGTAATACGGCTCGTTTAATTACGTTCTGGAGTTCCCTTAAATTCCCCGGCCAATGGTAATGTTCAAAGGCATTAAGTACCTTATCTGAAAAACCCAAAACTTTTTTATTCAAGGCCTCATTAGATCGTTGCAGGAAATAGTCGGCAAACAGCACCAAATCTTCAAAACGGTCTTTTAGGGATGGAATTTCTATTGAAAATTCATTTAATCTATGGAATAGATCTTCTCTAAAGTTACCGTTCTCAACTGCCTCGGCCAAGTCCTCGTTGGTAGCTGTAATAATCCGAACATCAACGGCAATCTCTTTATTACTTCCTATTCTTTTTATTTTTCGTTCCTGAAGTGCCCTGAGCAATTGTATCTGGTTTTCATAGGACAGGTTGCCTATTTCATCTAGAAACAATGTACCTCCATTGGCAGCTTCAAAATGTCCTATTTTATCACTGACCGCTCCCGTAAAACTTCCCTTAACATGGCCAAAAAACTCACTCGTTGCTATCTCCTTGGGAATGGCCCCACAGTCTACGGCAATAAAACTAAAACTTTTCCTTTTACTTTTATCATGTATAGCCTTCGCCGTAACCTCTTTTCCCGTACCACTCTCCCCAGATATTAGGACGGACATATCCGTAGGTGCAACCAATCCTATATATTCGTTTAATTTCTTAGAAGCACTTCCTGCACCTGAAATTACCGTTTCCCTAGCTATCTTTTTATGCTCTTTTTGACTCTTTACAGCCACGGTATTCACGGCATCTGATTTTAGGGCGTTTTGCATAACCATTACCATTTCATCTGGGGTAAAAGGTTTGGAAATATAATCAAAAGCTCCTTTTTTCATGGCAGAAACCGCAGTACCTACTTCCGCATAACCGGTCATTACAATCACAGGGATTTTAGGCTTTTCTTCCTTGATATCCGTAAGTAATTGAATTCCATCGTAATTGGGCAATCTAAGGTCTGTAAGCACTAAATCAAAAACACCATCCTTAATTTTTGTTTTTGCATCTTGTGCGGTATAGCTGGTCTGTACTTCGTACCCATGTTTGGTCAAAAACTTTTGCAACATTTGACAAAAGGCAGCATCATCCTCAATAATCAGGATTTTGGACATAAAAAATTTCTTAGTTATATATGTACGTAAAAATATCCCAAGAAAGCCGCCTGTGACCTAAAAAATGTTACCGTCTAAAATTAAAATAATATGAAACCTATGCGCAGCATAGGTGTAATAGCCTGGTTCAATACATTTTGCAAAGAAGTATTGGGAAAGTATTGCCCGGGTAAGTTCAACGTTTGGATCTCAGTAAAAATTAAAAGTTACCACACGTTGATCAATGTTTTCCATAAAGAAAGGGGCTGTATTTCTACAGCCCCTTTCGAACCAAACCAACTTGATACAAAACAAATAACTCAAGTTAAATTATTGTTCTATCCAATTACCTTCCTCATCAGCATATAAGGTACCAGAAGTACCGTCTTCTAAGGAAACTTCCAATTTATATTGCTTAGCTTCATTTACGTACGCCTTACCAATGGTCGCCGTAGGATAGTTCTTAGCCACCGCCGCAGTCACAGCCTCCGGTAATTCTGATAATGCTATTTCAGCATAGTCATCCTGAGCAGCTACAACCTCTGTTGCATCTGCCTGGGCCTCTTCAGTGTTATCTTGTGCAAAAGCGGTTAAACCTACTAATGAAAATACTGCTGCAAAAATTAATTTTTTCATGATTCTGTTTTTATTTAAAAATTAAACTTGTACCATACGTTGAAAATATGGTGCCATTAATAAAATATAACACTTTCAAATATTAATCAATTGATTTTCAGTTAATTAATAAAAAAATGTATTTTGCTTACTGTGTAATTTTGTGTATTCTATTTTATACATGTGTAAAATATATACGTTTTCAACTAGTAAATAGAGGGTATGAAAAAGCCCTGATATGTGTATCAGGGCTTTAAACCAAACTAACCAAAAACTAATTAACTCTATAAATAGTAATAAACGCTTACTTTTTATAACCAATTGCCATCGGCATCCGCTATCAGTTCCATGGAAGAACCATCTTCTATTGTGACTTCCAACTTGTATTGTGCCTGTTCGTTAACATAGGCTTTATCTATTGTGGACCCTGGATGATCCTTGGCCAATGCTGCTACAATGGGGGCAGGTAATTCCTCAATAGAAATTTCCGTAAAGTCTTGAATCATGACAACTTCCATGATGCCATCATGAAAAATTGGTGTAGTAGCAGAGGCAGATGCCAAACCACCAATGGCTATTGCCGTGGCAAAAACTAATTTTTTCATCGTATATCGTTTTAGATTAAACCAAAGTTTCACAAATTGGTGTGGAAAAATAATGCCAACTTGCCGGTTTCCAAGATAAAACAATACAATATTTTGAAAATCAAATAGTTAGAAAGTTATGAGCTACTTCTTTTGCTGTATAAAGTTGTGTAAGCCAATGAAGTTTTGTATAAGTTTTATACAATTCTTTATAGCGGTTGCTTACTTTATCTGATGAGCTGGTTTTAACAAGTCGTTTACCGTCTTTACAGGGTTAAAAGTCAGCAAAGGTACTTCTACAAAAATGGTATTCCAATAGGCCATGGCACCATTCCAAAGACCTGGTAATTCCAGTGCCTTAAGTTGCTTCCCTTCTTTAGTTTTTTGGGTAATGAAACCTTGTTTTGGGTCAACAAAATTCAATAGGTTATATTTTTCCCCTTTATGATTTTTAACGCCACATACCAGGTCTACCGGATTGAAATGGGTAGAATTCTTAAAAATTTCTACTTGCTGTTCATTGGACATGTCCACTTGTGCAGATTCCACTATTTGCAACGAAACATGGTCGTTCCTATCCCTGACCCAAAATGGACCGCCACCCGGTTCCCCTTCGTTTTTTACCATCCCACAGATCCGTATAGGCCTATTGATTTTATCCTTCAAAATCTCTATTTGTTCTCGAATACTAAAACTCGAAAAATTTTCTAAAAAACGTACATTAAGTTCCTTTTCCAAAAAATGCCTTATCTCGTTGAGTTGTTCCGCGGTCATATTGTTACTCTCCAAAAGATTTGCATACTCAAAAGTCTTGGCCTGTACTTTTAAAAGCAACCCTGCCAGTATCTTTTTACTATTGGCCATATCATAGGCGAACTCTGGTACAACAACGTTGTCTATGTTTTTGACAAAAATAACATCGGCATCCTGTTCATTGAGATTTTGAATCAAAGCACCATGACCGCCCGGTCTAAACAACAAGGTTCCATCGGTATTTCTAAACGGTTTGTTTTCCATAGTTACCGCTATCGTGTCCGTTGCCGATTTCTGATAGGAATATCCTATGTTAAAGGAGGTATTTGTTATACTGGAAATTCTGTCTTTAATCGTTTCAAACTCCAATTTGAACATGGAGCTATGCTGTTCGGATATGGTAAAATGTAAAGAAGCTGAACGATTCTTTGTCTTGGCATAGGATGAAGCTTCTTTGAGATGCTCCTCAAAAGGTGTTGCAGCATACTGCCCGTAATTATGGAACGGCAAAAGTCCTTTGGGATAAAAACCATAATTAAGCCCGTCTTCCAATAACATTTCTTGTACAAAAAAATAAGACGCTTCCCCTTTGGAGTTCGCTTTTCCCAATATCCTTTTCTGTATGGCCGCATAGAACGGAAATGTCTCCAAGCCATCAAAAAAAAGTTTAATTTCCGAATCTTTGGTTCTATCAAGATAAGCCTCCAAACTTTCTGTTTTGGGATCAAATGCTTCTAAAAAATTAAACAATGCTTTGAACATCCTAGACGCAGCTCCGGAAGCAGGTACGAATTTTAAGAGCGATAACCCCGGTTTGGCATCCTCATATTGTTTGATCAAAATTTCTTCTTCCGAGCTAGAAAATTTTAGAATTCCATTTGATACTACAGCAGTTTCTTGTAAGGTAATAAAGGGTATACCTTCTTTAAAAGTTTCTATTTGCTGCTGCACCTTTTCCTGTGGTATCCCTTTTTTGGAAAATTGTAGTAAGTCGTTCTCGGAAAAATCACTCATTTTTTAAGTAGTTTATCAATATGGGTAATGGCGGTTTGTAATCGGGAGGAGCGATTACCCTTCAAAATAACAAAATTCCTATCATATTTCTCCAAAGTATTTTTGAAATACAAAAACATTCGCTCCCTTTCATTGGGTTTGTCCCGTAAATCGTCTTTTTCCCAAGGTGTATCAATATAGGTCAAAAGATATAGATCGTAAGAGTTCAGCAAAGCGTACTTTTCCAAAATGGGATCACAATGGCCCACATAATAAGCTTCTGAATATACTTTGGTCTCTAACAGATCTGTATCGCAAATCAATACCTTGGTTGCTTCCTTGGCCAATTCGTTTTCCCGGCTCATTTGTCCCATTGCTATAGGTAACAAATCATGTGGCTCACAGGTTTTGCCTTCGGTATCCCATTTTTTCTGAAGATATTCCCTTGCATATTCCGGTACCCAAACAGTATCATAGTGCGCCGCCAGCTGACGGGACAAGGTAGTTTTTCCCGTAGATTCAGGACCAAAAAGCACTATCCTAATAAGGTCTGAGGGTGCTTGTTTAAGTTTTTCTTCCATGCTTTATAGCCGTAAATAGCAATTATTGTAAATAGAATGTATTGAAAAGAGGAAAAAATTAAGCCTTTATACAGATACAGGGGAACTGAAATAATGTCGCCGATAATCCAAAAGGTCCAATTCTCCAACTTTTTCCTCGCCATGAGCCACATTCCCACAAAAAAGATAGCCGTTGTAAACGTATCTACATAAGCTGTCCAAGAATCAAATTCATACATTGCAAAATAGACATAGGAAACGAAAACAATAGTACCTACAAAAAGTAGTACTGCCCTTTTCTTATCTCCTATGTCCATAATTGTAATAGGAATAAAATGGGACTCGTCTACCTTACGCGTCCAAACCCACCATCCATATATACTCATTAAAAAGTAATATGCATTGATCAGCATATCACCTACAAGGCCATATACATGAAGAATATAAACCGCGATAGCAGTTGCTACAATACCAGCTGGATATACTAAAATATTTTCCCGTTTTGAAAACCATACACTGAGTAGGGCAAAGAAAACGCTTATGGATTCTAGCACAATAATGTGGGTCTCAACACCATTATATTGGGCAAAAATCCAATCAAAAATTTGGTTCATAAGCGCTACGGTTGGTTTTAACGATTTTCATATATAGTAGGCCATTGTCCATTAGTTCAAAAGCTTCCTTTATTTCGGTTTGGAGCAAGGTCATCACTGTATGGTATTCCCCATAAATTTGTGTACTTAAAGGGTTTTCCATCACGGTTAGGCCCGAAGCTCTTAGTTTTTTTATGAAACCGATTATGGGGGCCTCAAACGTATCCTGAAGCGGTGTTAGTGTAAGCTCAACAGATATATTCATTGTTTTCTATTATTAAGGTGCAGCATCAGACGGTCGCATTCGGAAAATTTCTATCCCAATGCTGCTTATAATATCGTTTTAATGTTAAATAAAAAGCATCAACCATTGATTTTAATGGCATATACACAAGTAAAACCTTCAAACTCCAAAAAAGCAACGGTGTAAGAAGATGTTTTTCCTGCATAAAGAATTTCACCCGAGGTATTCTTATCGTTAAATGAAAAATCTTTAATATCTATATGATGTAAAAAGCTAAGTCCATGGGTGGCGTAAATTTTATACAAGGATTCTTTTGCTCCCCATACAATCGTCAACTTTCGTATAATGGCGGCAGTATTTGCCAAAGTCCTATACTCTTCGATAGGAGTAAATTTATGAGCGATCCTTAAAATTTTTTCCCGTTGCATTTCAATATCGATCCCCACCTCTTCCGTATCACCAATAATAATTCCGGTAAAATGGTATGAATGGGTTATGGAAATATGCTTGCCATCCGCAAGATAAGGTTTGCCACTGTCGTTATAATGCAGATCACGATCTTGGTACCCCGCTTCTGCCATTAAATGCCTAATACTTAAAAAACCTCTTCGGTGCAATTGGGATTTCATCCCATCCATTCGATTTTGGCAATGTTTCGTTAAGACGATACCTTTTGAAAGTTCATCCTCAGGCTCCGTTATCTTCCAGATATACGTTTTTACTTTAGGGCTAACCGTTATTGTTTTGTAAAGAGGCATTGCTTTATCTAAGTAATTCGTAACTTTGCAGTCATTAAAAAATAGCTTAATAAGCTGTCTATAACGAAAGTAAAAATAAAAAAGGATATGAGTACCGAAACTGTTTCTTATGTACCCTTTAAGGTAAAAGATATTTCCCTTGCGGATTGGGGAAGAAAAGAGATTGAATTGGCCGAGGCGGAAATGCCCGGATTAATGTCGCTTCGCGAGGAGTACAAGGATGAACAGCCCCTTAAGGGAGCACGTATTGCCGGATGCCTGCACATGACCATCCAAACCGCCGTTCTTATTGAAACCTTAGCGGCCCTTGGAGCGGAGGTCACCTGGAGTTCCTGTAATATTTTTTCCACACAGGACCATGCAGCAGCAGCCATCGCAGCGGCGGGTATTCCCGTTTACGCATGGAAAGGAATGAACGAAGAGGAGTTTGATTGGTGTATAGAACAAACTTTGTTCTTTGGGGAAGATCGAAAACCATTAAATATGATATTGGACGATGGTGGCGACCTAACCAATATGGTGCTCGATAAATACCCGGAACTTACAGATGCCATCAAAGGATTGTCCGAAGAGACTACCACCGGAGTGCACAGACTATACGAAAGGGTAAAAAATGGAACCTTACCCATGCCGGCGATCAACGTAAATGATTCTGTTACCAAATCCAAATTCGATAATAAATATGGGTGTCGTGAAAGTGCTGTGGACGCCATTCGCAGAGCTACGGATACCATGTTGGCGGGAAAACGTGTGGTGGTTGCCGGTTACGGCGATGTTGGTAAAGGAACAGCAGCTTCTTTCAGTGGTGCGGGTGCCATAGTTACCGTTACGGAAATTGATCCAATCTGTGCACTACAGGCTTGTATGGATGGTTATGAAGTTAAGAAACTAGAGACGGTCATAGGTAATGCGGATATTGTTATTACCACCACAGGAAATAAGGATATTATACGAGCCGAACATTTTAAGGCCTTAAAGGATAAAGCGATAGTTTGCAATATAGGCCATTTTGATAATGAAATTGATATGGCTTGGCTAAATGGCAACTATGGTAGTACCAAGGATGAAATTAAGCCTCAAGTGGATAAATATACCATAGATGGCAAAGATCTTATAATTTTAGCGGAAGGTAGGTTGGTAAACTTGGGGTGTGCCACCGGTCATCCAAGTTTTGTTATGAGCAATTCTTTTACCAATCAGACTTTGGCACAAATTGAGCTTTGGAACAACGGTGATAATTATAAAAATGAGGTGTATATGCTTCCCAAACATTTAGATGAAAAGGTAGCTAAATTACATTTGTCCAGATTAGGAGCCGAGCTTACCGAACTAAAGGAAGATCAAGCAGAGTATATAGGGGTAACGGTTGAAGGGCCTTTTAAACCTGAATACTACAGGTACTAAGTTTTAATGTCAATACAATTGGCTCAAAGCGCCATCTAAATATACCTTGAACCCTTGTATTCCATTTAATATATAGAATATGAGGGTTTGTTTTTCGAAAGCGAACAAATAGCGACCGCATACATGAATATTGTTTTAACCGGAGCAACGGGAACTTTAGGTTCCAAAATTTTATTTGAACTTCTAAATCTTAAATTCCATCGTGTTGAAACTATCTATCTAATTGTTCGCAAAAAAGGGTTAACCACTCCCCAAGATCGCATAATGAACATGTTGACCAGTGGTATTGAATCGGGGGCCCTGCTACGCAATCTGGAAGAAACATTACAAAAAATAAAAGTGGTGGACGCGGATATCGTACTGCGGCCAAACGAGTTTTTAAACGTCAACAAAAAATATCATCTAATACATTCTGCAGGCTATGTAAATCTTTCGGTACATCCATCGACGAAAGCGGAAATTTTTACCGAGAACTACGAGTTTACAAAACAGATTTTTGAAGCTTTTAAAAAATACACCCATAAGTTCACGTACATAAGTACCGCTTTTTCCATAGGGGATTTGGGTGGTCTATTGGAAAACGACTACTTAAAAATAACTAAAGGGCTCCACTTTCGTAACCCGTATGAAGCTTCAAAAAATGCTACAGAAAAGTATTTGGTAAAAGCTGGCACATCAAAAAATATTCCAATACAAATTTTAAGACCCAGCGTTCTTGGTGGCAATATTATAGATCATCCCAATTTTTTTATTTCAAAATACATGGTATTTTATCTTTTTGCCAAATTCTTCTATAAGAGTACTTCGGAAGATACCATAAGGATTATGGCAAATCTGGATAGTGGGCTTAACATTATCCCAACAGATTATGCGGCCAAGGTCATTGTGAAGGTACTGGATACCGGTATCACGCAACTAAACATAGTACATTCAAAAGCAACCAACATTATTCGCGGTATTTCAAAAATTTTGGATACGGTAGAATTCAAAAAGTTTAATATTACGCAAGACGTGGTAAGCGGTGTTATTGGTTTTGAAAGCACTTTAGAAAAACTATACTACGAAACTATCGGTGTACATCTTACGCCGTACTTGACTTCCAAACCCTCCGAATGGGATACTACTTTGCTAGAAAGCATCCTTCCCATCCCTAAATACGATTTGGAGGAATACCTTGTGCAAACCGTGGAGTTTGCGAAGAACAAAAACTTTAGAAACCAGAATTGGTAATCCGGTATAGCGAACTTCAAAGTTCACAAAGTTTATATTTTGGGTACAAATGACTGGAATTCATACTAAGGTATGGGTTTAGTGAACAACGTTAAGCCGGAAGACCGGTATTGGTTTTCTTACATATCTAGCCACCGCTTAAAATTGGTGGTCCTTTCCCTGGAAACGATTACTTGATCATCTTGCGTAGGCACTAACTTTAACAGTAATCTGCTGTTGAAGTAACTATGGATCTCTTCAACCGCCTTAACAGACACCATGTATTTTCGGTTGATCCTGAAAAATTGTACGGGATCCAATATTTCCTCCAATTGGTCCACTGTATATTCTACGGGGTATCTTTGGCCCGTATGGGTGTGTAAAAATATAAGCCCTTCATCAGATTTAAAAAAAGCGATATCATCCACATTAAAGGTATTGAACTGGTTCCCAATTTTCACCATAAATCGGTGTTTGTATTCTTTATTGAACAACTTCTTTATTTGCTCAAAGCTTCCATTTTCTAATAGGTTGGTATTTGAATTTGCAGTTTTTCTGAACTTGTGTAGGGCATTATCAAGATCTTTTTTATCTATTGGTTTTAGGAGATAATCCAATCCGTTGTATTTAAATCCGCGTATCGCATATTCATTATACGCGGTTGTAAAAATAATGGGAGGATGATTTTCTATTTGATCCAAAATATCAAAACCATATCCGTCATTCAATTGAATATCCAAAAAAATCAGGTCGGGCAACGGATTGGCTCCAAACCATTGTAGACCGTTTTCCACAGAAGTAATTTGCCCAACAATGCTTATCTCCGGTGCCAATTCTTGGATAAGATGGGCCAAACGTCTAGATGCTATACTTTCATCTTCTACTATTACTGCCTTCAATTGTGATATTTTTTAACTTACGAAACCGATAGTATGGGTATTTCCTTTTCATTTCTATGTAGCAAGGGCATCGTTATTTTAAAAAGGCCCTTTTCCGTTTCAATGGTAACTTCCTGACGGGTATAAAAAGCATATCGCTTTCTAATATTTTTTAGACCTAGCTTTGTGGATTCTTCTCGCTGTTCTCTTTTCCGTAATGTATTCTCTACCACTAGACCTAATTTACCCACCGAAAAAATCTTAATTTCCATAGGTTTCTCCTTGGAATAATAATTATGTTTTAAGGCGTTCTCCACAAGCATCTGTAGCGAAAGGGTAGGTATTAAAAATTGCTGGGCATCCACCCCTATATCCGTACTTATTTTCAATGCTCCTTCATGCCTTACATTCATCATAAAAATAAAGGAATCCAAGAAGTTGAGCTCTTTTTCCAATGTCACCAAATCTTCTTCCCTATTATCCAATATATAACGATAGCTTGAAGCCAAACGGGAAACGAAATCTGAGGCTAAATCCCTATCCTCATACATCAAAGAGGTTAAGGTATTAAGGCTATTGAACAAAAAGTGTGGACTTATCTGACTCTTAAGTGATTTATACTTAGAGGACATGACCTCCTGTCTAAGTTCCTTCATCTTACGTTCTAAATTCCTCTTCTGCTTGTTGGAATGATAAAAAATATTACAGACAATAATCCCGAACCCCAGCACTAAGGCCCTAAGAAAATCTATCCTAAATTGCAACCAAGGATCTTCGGTATCTATCTTACAAATATGATCAAACTCAAAAATACCTAAATAATATATCAGCGCGGAAACCGGAACCATAAAAACATAGGTATACCCCAATACCTTAAGGCTTCCATGCATATCCAACCCTTTTTTGGTCTTCAATTGCCGTTTTATCAACCAATCGTTTATTTCCCAAGTGAACATTACCAAAAAAAACGCACTGCCAAAGTAAAAAAAAGAAGCCGGGTCGAACAGGTCTTCACCCTCTTCATGTGCCATGGTACTTTTTACGGAAAAAAAGATGACGATGACGATAAGTAATCGAAATCCAAACTTGTTAAGATTGGCCCTATTGAACATACGCTAGCTATAATTTGGTTAAAGATAGGAAAGACAGCGCGAAATACTTTTCAAGATTTGGATGAGTTGTCGATTTTGCCCTTGAATTGTCTATTTCGGAATTTAACCAAAAAAACGGCTTTTAAAAGATGAAAAAACAGCTTCAACCCAACCCATAACAATTCAACATCCAAATATACGATCAAGCGTTTTTCACTTTAGGCCTTAAAAATTATAGGACACTTTTGGGGAAAATTTAAAAAACTATACTCATGAAAAACTATGTGTTTATGTTAGTATTCCTATCCGGTTATGCACTCAATGCCCAAACCGGAACCATAAAGGGAGTTGTTTTGGACAAACAATCCGAGAGCCCTTTGGAAGGAGCTACCATAGAATTACTAAATACTTCAAAAGCCGTTGGGGTCATTACCGATTTTGACGGAAGGTTCTCGCTTACCAATGTCCCCATAGGAAGACAGGTGATCCGTATCAGTTATATAGGATATGAAACGTCCACCATTCCCAATATAGAAGTTACGACCGGAAAAGATGTTTATTTAAATCTTTCCCTTATTGAGGCCTTCAATCAATTGGATGAAATAGTGTTGACAACCGAAACCAATAAAGATAGACCGTTGAATAAACTAGCGACCGTGTCGGCCAGGCAATTTGGTCTGGAAGAAGTAACACGTTTTTCAGGGGGTAGAAGTGATGTGGGCCGCCTAGCAGCAAATTTTGCCGGGGTATCGTCTCCCGATGATAGCAGAAACGACATTGTGATACGCGGTAACTCCCCAACTGGATTGTTATGGCGGTTAGAAGGCGTTCCCATACCAAGCCCCAATCACTTTTCAACTGCCGGCACCACTGGTGGACCAGTATCCGCGCTCAATCCAAACCTGTTGAAAAATTCCGATTTTATTACCTCCGCTTTCCCGGCAGAATACGGCAACGCAATCGGAGGCGTTTTTGATTTGGGATTTCGAAATGGAAATCCGGACGAATATGAATATACGGTGCAAACTGGAATCTTTACCGGGGTCGAAGTAATGGCAGAAGGGCCTATGGGAAAAAACAAAGGTTCTTTTTTAGTGGCCGGCAGGTATTCCTTGGTAGGTTTATTAGGGATCGGAGCGGGTGGCACTTCGGCAACCCCCAATTATAATGATATTTCCTTCAACCTCAACTTTGGAAAAAGTAAACTTGGAAATTTTTCCCTATTTGGTATCATTGGTAATTCGGACATAGAATTTCTTGGAGACGATATAGACGAGGACGACCTTTTTGCAGCGGAAGATGAAAATACCTTCGTAGAATCGCGTTTTGGAGTGGTAGGCTTAAAACACCGAATAAATATCGGGGACAATTCTTTTTTAAGAAGCATTGTTTCAGGTTCCTTTTCTGGAAACGATTTTGCCGTAGATCGTTTTATAAATCTGGATACGCCCCAAGAACGAATTATTAGATATACGGAGGCGGACAATAGCGAAACACGTTTTACGTTCTCAACTCTTTTCAATTCCAAACTAAGCAATAGAAGTACATTAAGGGCGGGACTATTGGTGGAAAACTTTAATGTGGAAAGTTTACTGCAGGATCGGGAGGAACAACCCGATTTGAATAGTGATGGTGATCCGGACCTATTTACCTTCAGGGATATCGATGAAAGTTTAAACATTATTCAACCTTACATACAAGGGCAGTTTAGATTAACGGAAAAGTTCACTTTGAACGCCGGTTTACACGCACAGTACAGTACTTTAAACGAACAGTTTGTATGGGAACCCAGAGGGGCATTGAATTACACCATTTCGCCTAACCAGAGTGTTAGTTTCGGATATGGTCTACATCATCAACCCGCGCCGCTACCTTTGTTATTCTTAAACGAACAGGTGAACGGAGAATTGGTACAGACCAATTCAGATTTAGATTTTGTTAGGAGTAGCCATTATGTGCTTGGATATGATCTAAAAATTGCCCAAAACTGGCGGGCAAAAGTTGAAGTATATTATCAAGATATAGCTAATGCCGGGGTAGAACCTTTCCCCTCTAGTTATTCCACCCTTACCGAAGGGGCCGACTTTGATTTTGACAACGACCGGGTTTCTTTGGTAAACGAAGGCACGGGATTTAATCAAGGAATAGAATTTACCTTGGAAAAATTCTTCAATAAAGGGTTTTATGGCCTGCTTACCACATCCTTCTTTGAAAGTAAATATGAAGGCAGTGATGGCATAGAACGTAATTCGCCCTTTAACAACGGCTATGTGGTAAACCTGCTGGCAGGCCGGGAATATAAAGTTGGTAAAACCGGAAAGAACGTGCTTTTCTTCGATACTCGGTTTACAACTTCAGGAGGACGGTATTTTACGCCGGTAGACTTGGAGGCCTCACAACAGGCAGGTTTCGAAATCTTGCAAGAAGATATCGCCTTTAGTCAGCAGTACGACGCCTATTTTAGATGGGATATAAAATTTGGCATCAAATTCAATAGTGCAAAAAAGAAACGCTCCCATCAGTTCTATTTAGACCTGCAGAACGTAACGGCCAATGAAAATGTTTTTGTTAGACGATACAATAGATTAACCAATAGTGTAGATCAAGTAGATCAAATTGGTTTCTTCCCGGATTTTGGATATCGATTTCAATTTTGACATAACGCATTCAATATAAACACCATGAAAATCTCAAGCAATCTTAAGCAACGACTTAAGGGAAAGTATGGCCCTTGGGCATTAATTACGGGAGCTTCTTCTGGAATAGGAAAGGAATTGGCCAAAAGAGTGGCCGAAATTGGACTGAATGTGGTCATCAGCGGTAGGCGAAAAAACGTCTTGGAAGAATTAGGTGCTTTCTTGGAGGCCAAATATGGTATTCAAGTGAAAATAATAGCTGCCGATCTGGGTAGTGTGGAGGGTGTTAACTCCCTAACGAAGGTAACCGATGAACTCCCTATAGGCCTTTTTATTGCCTCGGCTGGTTTCGGTACTTCGGGGTTGTTTGTAAAAGGTAATCTGGAGGCAGAATTGGAAATGGCTCGGGTAAACTGCTTAACACTCATGATGTTAAGTCATTATTTTGGGCGAAAATTTGCTGCTCAAAAGAAAGGGGGGATTATTTTGATGAGCTCAATCGTTGGGTTCCAAGGAGTGCCAAATGCAGCACATTATGCCGCTACCAAAGCGTACGTACAATCTTTGGCCGAAGGCCTTTATCATGAACTTAAACCGTATGGAGTAGATGTATTGGCAGCAGCGCCCGGGCCCGTAAACTCTGGTTTTGCCCATAGGGCCAAAATGCAAATGGGCAATGCTTTACGACCTTCGGATATTGCCACACCTATTTTAAGGGCTTTGGGAAAAAAATCAACCGTATTTCCCGGGGGCTTGACCAAACTTCTAATGTTAGGACTACGAACCGTACCGCGCTGGGGAAAAATACAGATTATGAAAATGGTTATGGGGGGTATGACCAAACATCAAAAAACCCCAGTACTATAAAAATTTTAAAACATGAAAAAAAGAATTGGAATCTTATTGATAACAGGTATTATCTTATTTTTAAGTGTGCTAAAGCAAAACTCCATATGGAAGGATGATTTTTTAGAACCAGAGTTGAAAGAGCTCCAAGGATATATTGAATATAGGGATAACCTAAACCCATTGGTTTCCGAAGTTCCGGTAGCTTGGCATTTAGACCATAGTTTAAAGGTTATCAACAATATATGTGATACTTTGAATACTTCTAACCCCGAAACCTATAAGCATACTTTTAACGGCGGACGCCTGTTCTGTTTTACCCTGGGATATATTCCAAGAGGTGCCGGACAATCTCCAAAATCTGCCCACCCACCTGCTACAATACATACAGAAGATCTTCACTCCCAGTTAAGGACAGCAAGAATGAAACTACGATCTATTGCCGTCCTGGACGAAAGGACCAACTTTAAGCATCCCTATTTTAATATATTGAACAAGGGCCAAAGCAAGCGTTTTATAAAAATACATACGGAACATCATTTAAAGATCATAAAGGATATTTTAGGTGAATAAAAATTAAGTCACAACTCTTCACAAAGAAAACCATTGCCCTGCAGTACCGTCACTATAGGCATAGCATGAGGTTTTAGTGTTTCTACCCTTAGAATTTTATCACAATCCTCAAGATCAAAATTCCAACGCCCATTGGAATTGATCAATTCATTCAATAACGGACTAAGCTTTGATATTTCTTTATTTTTGGTGACCGATGTTTTGAATACCAATACTGTTTTCATGATTTTTTTGATTTGCTGTTCTACATCCTAAAATTAACATGGGGTCGTGACAACTGTTTGTCATCAGAAAAAAATAAATTCATAAAGCAAAAATCCCACCTTCCTTTTTTACCTAAATCTTATCTTTGGTATACGGTAAGTTTTTAGGAATGGGTGTAGATACTTTAAAACGTTTTGACCGAATCATGGCCTTAATGATTCAACTACAAACAAGACGTGTTGTAAAAGCACAGGACTTGGCCGATCGTTTCCAAGTAAGCTTACGTACCATTTATAGGGACATCCGCACCCTGGAGGCTTCCGGAGTCCCCATTGCCAGTGAAGCCGGTATCGGTTATTCCGTTATGGAAGGATATCGCCTCCCTCCTATCATGTTTACCCGGGAAGAGGCCAGTAGTTTTGTGGCGGCCGAGAAACTGATGCAACAGTTTACGGACAAGACCCTAGGCGCATATCATGAATCTGCCATGTACAAGGTCAAGTCTGTTTTAAGAGGGCGTGAGAAAGACTGGATTGCCGCCTTGGAATCGAATGTAAAGATCGATACCACCCAAGATCTTTTTAATGAAAATGTTCCGGATTCCTTGGAGATATTATTTGAAAGCATCGCAGAAAAAAAACAGGTATTCTTAACCTATTTATCCATACAGTCGGAAGAACCCAAAGAAAGAATGATGGAACCCGTGGGGTTATTTCATGAAAATAATTATTGGTATATAATAGGTTATTGTCATTTTAGGAAGGATTATAGACAATTTCGTACCGATAGAATCGTAAAAATAAAAAGGACGGAAATGGTTTTCTCCAGAGAGCATGGCACTATTGATGAATATCGGGACACCCATAAGGATATTCCTAAAACAAGGGTAAAAATACTAGTAGACAAAAAAATAGCACGTTTACTGACCAGTGAAAAGAAACGCTACGGATTTATTTCTCAAAAAACTATGGGTTCAGAAGTAGAAATGACCTTCATGACTTCCAATATAGACCAAGGTTTTCCACGTTGGTATCTTATGTTTGGGGATTACGCCAAAATAGTAGAACCCATTGAACTGAAGGAACGGGTGGTGCAATTATTGCAACAAACCAAGGAGCGGCTGCAATAAAAAAACCCTCTCCGATCCGGAAAGGGTTTCATTGTCTTCAACAAAGTCTGTTACGCCTCAAAGGGCTCTATGGAAACATAAGATTTTCCACCTGCTTTTTTAGTGAACTTTACAAGACCATCTACTTTGGCATGTAATGTATGATCTTTTCCGGCATATACATTGTCTCCCGGATTGTGTTTTGTACCACGTTGTCTTACGATGATGTTTCCAGCAATCGCGGCCTGACCACCATAAATTTTAACGCCCAAGCGTTTCGATTCCGACTCTCTACCGTTCTTTGAACTACCTACACCTTTTTTATGTGCCATTTTTTACGGTTTTATTTTGTTACACTTATAATGATTGCAAATTATGCTTTACCACCGTCTAATTCATCTTGCCATTTTTTAAGCTCGTCCCACTTACCATCCGCGGCAAGTTTGGCTTGCTTAGGCCAAGTATCGGTAACATGGTTACCACGAACACCTGCAATGACTTCTGAAATCTTGGCAGCATCTGTTTTTGCCAATTCGGCAAAGGTCGCAATTCCCGCTGCGGTCAAGGTTTCCGCAATTTTAGGGCCTATCCCCTCAATTTTTTTCAAATCATCCGCTTTAGAAGCTGTCTTTTTCGGGGCGGCTTTTTTAGGAGCAATCGATTCAACCTTCTTCGCAGCTACCTTGGGAGCTGCTGTCTTAGGCGCTGCCTTGGTTTTGGGCGCTTCTTTTTTAGCGGCAGGCTTGGCAGCCTTTTTGGCCCCTGACGCAACAATGCTCTCAATGACGACCTCGGTCAAATATTGACGATGTCCATTTTTTGTTTTGTAACCTTTACGTCTTTTCTTTTTAAAGACGATTACCTTATCACCCTTAAGGTGCTTTACGACTTTGGCCTCAACAGCCGCACCGTCTATAGCTGGGGCGCCAACGGTTATGTTCTTTCCGTCATCCAACAAAAGTACATGGTCAAAAGTCACTTTTTTTCCTTCTTCTGTCTGCAAGCGGTGAACATACACTTTTTGGTCTTTCGCAACCTTAAATTGCTGCCCTGCCATCTCTACAATTGCATACATAGCGTGTATATTGATTTTTAATTTGCTTCTGCCTTTTTCCTTAGGCGGGTGCAAATATAAGGCTAAATCATTAATCTACAAGCTATTTTTATGGGAATTTAAGCAGATTTTTTCTTTAGGTTATTGGAGGTTTTGAACAACTGCATAAAAGATAGCGTAAGGACCAAAGTAGTGGCAAAACCCATAATGGCCACGGTAAAGAAAACTATACCCTGAAAATTTCTGAAATCCTTGAAAAAGGCGGAGGAAAGCTCTTCTAAAAATGCGGCATTGACCTCAGTAGCATAAAAAGCAAAAAAAATGGTAAAAATCAAGGTGGCAACGAAACCCGTCACCACTCCCGCGGAAAAACCCTTTCCATAATTAAAACCGTTAGCATCACTCAACCGCAGATACTTAATGGCCTCATAAATACCAAAACCGGTAATTATGCCATTGAAAAGGCTATAAAAAACATTCGTGTGAAGACCAAACAAGGATAAGATCAAAAAATAAGCAATAAGACAGCCACTAGTTGCTATCCCGAATCTAATGGGTAGTGCAAATCTTTTCATTTTCATAAAGTTTTCAGGTTGTGCCATTTAAATTAATGAATAATGACGAATAATCCCATAAAATGTTGTTAAAGAACCAAGTAATTTTCTTTATCGTTTTTCTAAAAAAATTATATTCGTGTAACAATAGGGTAATAAATTATACCAATTACCTACTTGATCATAAATTAACCAAACACTAATTTAAAGATGAAAAGAAAATTATTCTTGACAATCTCCTTCCTATGCTTAGCACTCACTGCAAAGGCTCAGGAAGTGTTATACGAAGAGTACGATCTTGATAATGGACTGCACGTTATCTTACATCAGGATAATACGGTCCCCATTGTAGTCACTTCTATTTCATATCATGTAGGAGCTAAGGATGAAGATCCTGAACGTACCGGTTTTGCACATTTCTTTGAACACCTGCTTTTTGAAGGAACAAAAAATGTTGGCCGTGGCGAGTGGGATAAAATTGTTTCTTCAAAGGGAGGTACAAATAATGCCACTACCAATGATGATAGAACGTATTATTACGAGGTATTCCCATCCAATGCCCTGGAAACAGGTCTTTGGCTAGAGTCCGAAAGATTACTACATCCTGTTATAGAACAAGTTGGGGTAGATACCCAAAACGAGGTCGTAAAGGAGGAGAAAAGATTACGAGTGGACAATAGACCCTACGGAAACATTTTAGCGGAGGTAAAAAAGAATCTGTTTACCAAACATCCATATCGATGGACAACAATTGGTTCATTGGAGCATTTGGATGCTGCCACCTTGGATGAGTTCATTGCCTTTAACAACAAGTTCTATGTTCCTAATAATGCCGTATTGATCGTCGCAGGGGATTTGGATATTCCCAGCACCAAAAAGATGATTCAAGATTATTTTGGACCTATTCCCAAAGGAGCGGAAATAATTCGAAATTTTCCGAAAGAAGATCCCATTACGGAAGAATTCAAAGCCAAGGCTTATGATGCCAACATTCAGATACCTGCTATAGTCGCCTGTTACAGGACACCTTCTTTTACCTCCAGGGATGCCAGGGTCCTTGATATGATTTCTACCTATCTAAGTGGTGGCAATAGTTCAAAACTCTACAAGAAATTAGTAGATGACAAAAAAATGGCCCTAGCCGTACAAGCGGTCAATTTAAGTCAGGAAGACTATGGAATATATGCGCTGTTTGCCCTGCCATTGGGCGAAACTGCCTTGGATACGCTCGTGAAAGAATTTGATCAGGAGATTCAAAAACTTCAAACGGAATTGATCTCGGAAAACGATCATCAAAAACTATTGAACCAGTTTGAAAATAGATTTGTAAATGCCAACGCCACCTTGGAAGGTATAGCGGCATCCCTTGCCAACTATTATCTATTGTACGGGGACACGGGTTTGATAAATACAGAAATCGATCTATACCGATCCGTAACAAGGGAAGAAATTAGGGAAGTTGCCAAAAAATACCTTGGCTCCAACCAACGCTTACTATTAGAATATTTACCAGAGGATAAAAAAGAAAACCAATAAGATGAAAAATTTAATTTTTAGTTTGTTTTTCTTGGCAGCATTTTCCATAGCTGCGCAAGTGGATCGCAGTAAAGAGCCACAGACGGGACCAGTACCAGAAATTAACCTAGGGACTCCCCAAACATTTCAGTTGGATAATGGTTTAAAAGTAATTGTTGTTGAGAATCATAAGCTTCCCCGTGTTTCGTATACCTTGACATTGGACAATCCTCCCATTCTGGAGGGAAAAAAAGCAGGGGTAAGTCAGTTAATGGGCAGTCTATTGGGTAAAGGGTCCACTAACATAGAAAAAGATGCTTTTAATGAAGAAGTGGATTATATGGGAGCCACTATAGGATTTAATGCATCGGGAGCATTTGCAAGAGGACTCTCCAAATATTCCCAACGTATTTTAGAACTTCTTTCCGATGCCGCTTTGAATCCCAACTTTACGCAAGAGGAGTTTCAAAAAGAACAGAACATTCTCTTGGATGGCTTAAAATCCAATAAAAAGAGTGTCCCTAATACAGCAAGGAGGGTTGAAAGAGCCTTGGCCTATGGTCTAAATCATCCCTATGGCGAATTTCTTTCCCAGGAAACCGTGAAAAACATAATGGTGGGGGACGTGGCGTCACATTATCGCAATTACTTTGTTCCCAAAAATGCTTATTTGGCCATTGTTGGTGATGTAGACTATGAAGAAATAAAGAAAAATGTTACGGATCTTTTTGCATTATGGAGAAAGGCCAGCCCACCGGTTCTTTCACTTGCTAAAACGAACGATGCACAATATACCCAAATCAATTTTGTAGATATGCCCAATGCGGTCCAATCGGAAATTGCCGTTCAAAACCTCGTGGATCTAAAAATGAACGATCCGGACTACTTTCCCGCACTTATTGCAAATAAAGTTTTAGGAGGAAGTTTTAGGAGCTATCTAAACGCAAGCCTAAGAGAGGACAAGGGCTACACCTATGGAGCTAGGTCCCGTATTGGCGCGGATAAGTACGCATCCCGATTTAGGGCAGGTGCCAGCGTACGCAATGCGGTAACGGATAGCGCAGTAGTTGTTTTTCTGGATCAACTCAAACGGATCCGGGATGAAAAAATAGACCCAGAAGAAATAAAAATTGCCAAGGCCGAGTATGTGGGAGAGTTTGTGATGGCACTGGAGGATCCTGAAACCGTAGCCGACTATGCGCTCAACATTCTAACGGAAAACCTACCACAGAACTTTTATACTAGCTATTTGGAAAAAATAAACGCGGTTACGGCAGAGGATGCTCAAAAAGCGGCCCAAAAGTACGTTAATCTTACCAATGCCCGTATAGTGGTGACCGGTAAAGGAAGTGATGTTCTGGATAACCTGGAAAATGTTGAGTTCAATGGTAAAAGAGTTCCTATAAGATATTTTGACAAGTATGCCGGCCCTACTGAAAAACCAGACTATAAAGCCGACATTCCGGAAGGTATAACGGTAGAAGCTATTTTGGAAAAATATATAGAAGCCTTGGGAGGCAAAAGCAAATTGGAAGGTGTAACATCTTATTCTTTACTTGCCGAGGCCGAGATACAGGGACTTAAATTGGAACTGGACGTAAAAAAGACATCCAAAGACCAATTTATGCAAAATGTAAAAGTAGGGGGCAATTCCATGCAAAAGCAGGTATTGGATGGGGATAAAGGGTACTCCGTAGTTCAGGGACAACGTAAGGATTTAGATGATGAGGAACTAAAAAAGGTGAAGGAGGAATCCGCACCCTTTCCGGAACTAAATTATCTAAACAGTGATGTTGCACTAGAGGGTATAGAAACCATCGATGATAAAAAAACCTATAAATTGAAGATATCCGATGAGAAATCTTCATTTTATGATGTGGAAACCGGATTAAAAGTGCAAGAAGTCACGAACCGGGAAGCACAAGGACAACAGGTCACCAGTACCGTTACTTATGAAAATTACCAGGAAGTTGCAGGGATTTTGTTCCCCTTTTCTTTAACGCAAACAGTAGGTCCTCAAAAATTTGACTTTGTAGTCAAAGAAATAAAGGTCAATGAAGGTGTATCCGATACGGATTTTGACTAACCTTTTGGAAAGTTATTATCCCAACGGGCGAGCCTAATTGCCAGGCTCGCCCGTTGGGATATTTTTTATATGGCTTTATATTTTTTGAATGGATGCTTCCCCAATTACTATTCCCTTGTTAACCTCCGGATCACCTTCATATCGTATTTCTGCCTCCCCGTAACAAGTGACTTTTAGTCTGTCGGAAACCTTTATCCTGAAATCACTTTCCCCATAGGCGGTTATTTTGGTAGATAGGTTCTTCATTCCCAAAGTGTTCACTTCACTTTCACCGTAAGAGGTGTATTTCTGCCGCCCAACTGAACCCTTATCTATTTCCAAATAGCTCTCGCCATAAATGGTAACGGTTAGATTTTGCAGATCCACCGAGTTTAAATGCACCTTTGATTCCCCGTAGATCGTTAGATCAAATTCGTCTTGTTCAATAGGACTTTCACATCTGGCGGTTTCCTCACCGCGAATGGAGAGTCTATTGAGTGTTTTGTAGGTAATGGTCGCAGTAACCATCTTCCCTTGATAGATAGAGCGTCTACCCTTCCAATTGCCATCTTTTATCTTCTCGGACTTAGTGTTCATCTTAGCACCATCCAAGTATATCCTTAAGGTATTGCCCTCTACCTTTACATTGATTTTTTCCAGGGGCACTTCAGCATCCTCTATGGACACAACTTCTTCATCTCCCTGTTTTAAGGTTACCTCTATATGGGGACTTACAATAACTTTTTCAAACGGTTTTACATCAAAAGTTTTTAACTGTGCATGGGCATTTGGTAGCGCAAAAAATAAAAAACCTAAAACGAGGTATGGTAACATCTTTTTTTTCATGATATGCTCTTTTAGTTTATAGTTATTTATACTCATTACCATAAAGAGTGTGGATTTGGGAAATTGTTACGGTATGTCGCTAAAAATTAATTTGACCTCCTTCGTTTGTTCGCCAAATAAACCCCCAGTAGAATAATAATGCCCCCAATAAGCTGATAGGCATTTATCCGCTCTCCGTCAGCAACGCCCCAAAGCACGGCTACCAAAGGAATAGTGTACGTTACGGAAGCGGCAAACACCGGACTGGAGACATGGATGAGCTTATTGAAGAATATGTTGGCCAAAGCAGTCCCAAAAAGAGCCAATAAAAGTAGATATCCCAAGGCATTTTGCATTTGGTCATTGTCCCATACACTGCTAAAAAAGCCTGAAGAAAACACCAATATAAGGGCAGGTACCACAACAACTCCAAAACTTCCCGTGGTGACCGCCAATGGGCTTAGATGGGCCAATTGTTTTTTTATGATGTTTATATTGAAAGCATATCCCAGGGCAGATAGTACTATAAAAACCGCATACCTATAATTTTGGTCGGGACTAAACTCGGTACCGGCCACAATTAGCGCCACGGTTCCCAAAAGCCCTATAAAAACACCTATACCTTGCCTTCTAGTAATTAATAGTCCAAACAACAGTGCTCCCACCAAGGTAGTCAACAGTGGGGCCAACGAATTAAAAATGGACGTGATACCACTATCAATTTCGGTTTGGGCCAACGCAAACAAAAAAGGTGGAAAAAAAGAACTTAAAAAACCGGCGGCCAATATCCACTTCCAATCCGGGGCTTTTATTTCCTGTAAACTTTTGAAGCCCATTACAAAGAGAAAACAGGATGCAAAGACAATTCTAAGACCTCCCAATTGTATGGGCGTAAGGCCTAATAAGGCTTTTTTTATCAGAATAAAGGAAGAACCCCATATGAAGGACAATAATATAAAATAGTACCATTTTTTACTCATTGCGCCTATAATAGGATTTTAACACAAAAGTGGTTCTTTTCCTTGGAATATTCGATGTATTATTCAGTAATTTTGTGTTTAATCCAATCGGGGTCGAATTTTGAAAAAACTGCTTGCATATTGGTTCATACTACTGTACCTATTAGCTATGATTAGGCCCGTAGGTCCATTGTTCGAGTATATTATATATGAGGATTACATAGTCGAATTCCTGTGCATTAATAAGGACAAAGTTGAATTGCAATGTAACGGTAAGTGTTATCTAATGCAGAAGTTACAGGAGCAAAACGAGAGCAAGAAAAAGAATCTGCCCAGAATTAGTATAGAAGAGTATCCCATAGGCTTTGTGGATATTTTTTCCCTTAAACCTCTACTGTATCGGACAACACAAAGGGAAAAGAATACCTTATACAAGAACAATTACTTCTACTTGTTTACCAATTCGTCTTTTCACCCACCCACCCATATGTCCTAATCCATCTTTCTTTTATGTATTGCCCTTTTCTTTTATAAATTACTATAAAGGAACCAACTGCATTATATAAAGTTAACATATTAACAATGCTATATTCTTAGGTATCGCATTAAACAATAAACACCTAAAAATCAAAAAAATGAAACTATACATTTCTGCCATTATACTAATGGCAACAATAGTCCTAACCGCACAGGAAAAGGACAATACCATTGAAAAATGGTCTTCCGGAAGGCCAGATGGTCATGCGCCGATCTCGGTGATGGGAGATCATGTACATAACAAAGGTGAGTGGATGTTCAGCTATCGGTATATGTATATGAACATGGAGGAACTTAAAAGCGGCAATGACGATGCCACTTTTGAGGATGCCTTGGCAGATTACATGGTAACACCAACACAGATGCCAATGAAAATGCATATGGTGGGAGCCATGTATGCGATAAGCGATAAAATAACATTAATGGTCATGGTAAATTACCTGTCTTTGGAAATGGATCATATTACAAGAATGGGAGGAACGTTCAGTACTGAAGCTTCTGGTTTTGGAGACGTTCAAATTTCGGGTTTATATCAATTTCTAAATGTTAAGCGACAATCGCTCCACGGAAAACTGGGTTTTTCCATTCCCACGGGAAGTGTAACCGAAAGTGATGTTACACCTGCATCCGCCCCTGACGAAGCGGAATTACCTTACCCCATGCAAATAGGCAGTGGCACTTTAGATACCTATTTGGGATTAACTTATTTGGGACAGACCGATATCATTTCATGGGGTTCCCAACTCAACGGAATATTCCGTTTTGGGGAAAATGAGCGTGATTTCAGATTCGGAAATCGTTATAATCTAAACAATTGGATTGCCATAAAAC
>JBCBZE010000333.1:0-3827 GCA_039815505.1 Bacteroidota bacterium
GTTGCCATCTTGGATAACAAATTCGCTCCAATCCTCCCCTTTACCATAAATGGCACCTTCATCCACAAGTGCTGTTTCCAAAAGAAAGGGAACCACGGTAGTGAGCCCAACGGCATCTTCTTCGGTGTTTGTAAAAGATGTAAGCTTTTTTCCTTGGACAAAGGGCTGTCCGCCTTCGGTTTTTACACCTTTTAATGCCACAACGCCATGACATACGAGCCCTATTGGTTTTTCTTCTTTATTGAAAGAAGAAACAAGATGTGCCACTTCAGGATTATCCCCTAGATCCCACATGGGTCCGTGTCCACCTGGAAAGAACAGTATATCATACGTCAATGCTATTTCCGAAAGTTTTACGGCATTTTCAATAGCATTTAACGCCCTTTCATCTTTGTTGAAGCGGGTCGTAAATTCTGTTTGCCATTCCGGAAGTTCGCTCTTAGGGTCTAAAGGCACTTTTCCCCCATTTGGAGAGGCGATAGTGACCGTTGCACCCTCATCAACAAATTGATAATAAGGTCCGGCAAGTTCCTCTAACCATACGCCCGTTTTTTCTCCGGTATTACCCAAAGTGTCATGGGATGTAGTAACGATCAATACATTTAAATTCTTCATTTTATTTCAGTTTAAGGATTAACTATTCTTGTTGTCGTACTAATGACTAATTACATGACAAATGTCGTAACCAACTGTAAATAAAATGATTGACCTGAGTTATGAAATTTTATTGACCTATGTTAAGATAGGGCTATCTGTTTACGTAAACGGCTTAGGCTTTCTGGTTTAATTCCCAAATAATTAGCAATGAGGTAATTAGGAACTCGTTGTTCTATATTCGGATATGTATTCCTAAAATCAACATAGCGTTCCGTGCTTGTTTTTTCCAAAGTGGAAAGAATACGATCTTGTAACGAAATATATGCGCCAGTTAACTTAATTCTAAAAAACCGTTCAAACTTGGGAACCTGTACATAAAGCTGTTCCAAATCTTCTTTCTTAATCCCTAGAAGTTCTGAATCTTCTATGCAATCAATATTGAACCTTGCATTCTCACCTTTAAAGAATGCTTTGAAATCGCTCACCCACCAATCTTCAATAGCGAATTGGACTATATGTTCATTACCCTCATCGTCTATTTCATACGTTTTTAAACAACCTTTGACCACAAAATATTGATACGCCACGAAATCCCCTTCCTGAATAAGATACTGTCGCTTGCGAAGCTTTTTATGAACCAATAAAGAATGAAATATGTGCAACTCCTCTTCAGAAAGTTTTATAAGATTGGCAATATGTTCATCAATGTTTTGTAGCATCTTCCAAAAATAACAAAAAGCTGCTCCTTCATAAAAAGAAAGTGGTACAGGAACTCCTTTATATAGTTGGCGGGGTTTAAAGCCGTACAACATCGGCATTAAACCCCGCCCAATTAAGAAATAGCACGTACGTCCTTATTCCTAATTATTAAAAAAACGCCTTAGGAATACTTCTTCGGAAGTACCATCAGGATAGGTTAAAACGCCTTTGGCATCACAGTCACCATCACCAAAGTCGAGACTTGCGGTAGCGTCGTTCCTTGAAATTTCCAAAACACCGCTTACAATAAACCTACAGGCCAACTCCCTTCTTAAGGATACAATGGTTTCCTTAACAAAAACATTGTCCAACCTTCCGGTATAGGTCCTTTTTCCGGAAATTAAGAACACATTGTCTCCCCAGAATCCTGTTCCAAAACCCTCGATCCATTCCCGGGTACGATTTCCCGATAGGCTTGCCGTGCTGCCGTCTGGCCATTCGCTGTTGAACTCCACACTGGCATCGGACTGTGGATTGCCATTTCCGTTATCCCGCATTCTTAGGATAGAGGCATTACCTTCCACGGCAACACCATTAAAGGTAAAATTCTCCAAGGAAAGACCAAGCGTCTTTTGGGCCATTTCCATGTCCTTGGCATAGCTTAGATTAATGATCCCACTAAGCACATTGCCATTGGGCAGTTCACAACCTTCCCCGAAATCTATGGTTTTCTCCTTGGTCGTATCTGTCACTACAGTCGTAATGGTAACACACTCCGGTAAAAAATCGGAGGTGTAGGACCCCTTGGAGGTAGAGGAAATTTCATCGGAAGCATACACGTCTTCCCCAATAGTGGTAATTTCTTCCGAAATCAGCTCGGCTTCGTCACTTACCTTAAGTTCCGCCACGCTAATGACTTCCTCGCTTACTTCTTCGGGGACTACATCCGAAGCATCTTCTTTGCTACAGGATACAAATGCCATTAATACCACTAGCATTAACCCTGTAAAGTTCTTAGTTTTGAGACTCTTCTTCATAATGATTAAAATTTATAGTTCGCTGTTAAGACTTTCGTAAAATGAAAAAGTTTAATCCAGATATAAAAAAACATTCTTGGGGCGTAGATTATAAAAATATTTCTATCTTTGCGCCCTGATTGAAAATCAATCGGATACATAAAAATCATTAAATTAATATTGGAATGTATTTAACAAAAGAAGTAAAGGCCGAGATTTTTAAAAAACACGGGCAATCTGAAAAAGATACCGGTTCTACCGAAGGGCAGATAGCTTTGTTTACACATCGCATTAATCACCTAACGGAACATCTAAAGAAAAATCGTCAGGATTTTAATACGGAACGTTCATTGGTTAAGTTGGTTGGTAAGAGAAAAAGTCTTTTGGATTATTTAAAAAAGAAAGATATTACAAGATATAGAGCCATTATAAAAGAACTCGGATTAAGAAAATAAAAGAAAAGGGAAGGTGATACTTTCCCTTTTTTTATATACAAAAGTCCCATTGATTATCCCAAAAATTTGGGAAGGGCAACACAAAAAGCTTACACATAGTTTTTCATTGGTCAACACAACAACACAACACATTCCGACCTATGATGTCGGGAGACCATTGTTTAACAAACCTGTAATAAAACAGGTTTTAATTAAAATTTATGATTCCAAAAGTTTTTAAAGAGGTCATAGACCTCGGTGACGGTAGGGAAATCTCTATCGAAACCGGAAAATTGGCAAAACAGGCCCATGGGTCCGTAGTTGTTCAATCCGGTAAATGTATGTTGTTATGTACAGTAGTTTCCAACTACAAACAAAGTGATGTTGACTTTTTACCCCTAACGGTGGATTACCGCGAAAAATTTGCCGCTTCCGGTCGCTATCCAGGTGGTTTCTTCAAAAGAGAGGCAAGGCCCAGCGATGGTGAGGTTTTGACCATGCGTTTAGTAGATCGTGTACTACGTCCATTATTTCCAAAGGATTACCATTCGGAGACACAAGTCATGATTCAATTAATGTCCCATGACGAAGATGTAATGCCCGATGCCATGGCAGGGTTGGCGGCCTCAGCGGCCATTCAGCTTTCGGATTTCCCATTCGAATGTGCTATTTCCGAAGCCCGCGTAGGACGTGTTAACGGTGAGTTCATCATTAACCCGACCAGAGCGCAATTGGAAGAAAGTGACATAGATATGATGATCGGTGCTTCAGCGGATTCCGTAATGATGGTAGAAGGTGAAATGGGCGAGATTTCTGAAGAGGAAATGGTTGAGGCCATTAAATTTGCCCATGAGGCCATTAAGGTACAGTGTGCAGCGCAGGAAAAACTGGCCGAAGCCTTTGGGAAAAAAGAAGTCCGTGAATATGAGCCGGAACGCGAAGATGGGGAATTGGCCTTGAAAATCCATGAAATGGCATATGACAAAGTGTATGCCATTGCCAAAGCTGGATCAGCAAAACAGGAAAGAAGCGCGGCTTTTTCCGAAATAAAAGAAGAAATAAAAGCTACATTCTCCGAAGA
>JBCBZE010000210.1:0-6225 GCA_039815505.1 Bacteroidota bacterium
AAAATAGAGTTCCCGGACGAAACTATGTTCAGAAATAAGGATGTACGGGTGCTCTTTAAACATTTAATATCCTTGGGCTATATTGATTTTAAGGAATGTGTGGACTGTCAAAGGTTTCTTGATAGATCTATCTTTTCACGGGATACGGAAGAAATTATTGATATTTCTTCCAAACAGTGGTACTGGCAGAACCCTTTTAAGGCCAGCAAGAGCGAGTATCAAATTATCTTTGATGTAAAGGAAATCATTGACGAACAGTTCCCAAACCGTTTAACCAATTCCGATATAGTTCATTTGATCAATAAGAACGGTATGCAAGCCCAAGCCTTGGTCCGTGAAAAAGTTGGGCTCTCGATCCATAAGCTCTTAAGTAAGAAAAGATTGGTAGAAAGTAAACGTAAAATTGCCTTTACCGATAAAAGTATTCAAGAAATCTCCTATGAAATGGGGTTTAAGGATGACGCGTATTTTAATAGGATATTTAAAAATGCCACAGGCAACACTCCAACAGAGTTTAGATCAAACTTTGACTATGAGCATAGAGATACTTTTATTCAAGATATAATTGAACTGGTTCAAGAACATCACAAAGAGCAGCATTCACTGGCATTCTATGCCGATAAAATGAATCTCTCCGTAAAGACGATTTCCAAAAAAACCAGAGATAAACTACATACTTCTCTAGGGCAATTAATTCGTAATGAACTTATACATTCTTCCCGGATATTGTTGGCCAAGGACACACCAATTCATGATATCGCCCATCTAATGGGTTTTGAGGAGGCCAATCACTTCTCTAATTTTTTTAAACACTATACAGGCCACACCCCTACCGAGTTCAAATCAAAAAAGTACAATTCTTAGCGCTTTTTTTGTACCACATTTCCACTACCTATCCTTCATCTTTGCAGTGTAAAAATTCACTATAAATAATAAAAGATGGATATTAAAAAACAAGTAACAAAAATGGATGCCATAGTGGCCCAAGGCGCTATAGTAGATGCTGTAAAAGAATTTTTTGCGGATAACGCCGCTACATCGGACTATGGGGGTGGTGGAACAAAGGGGAAAGCCGAAATGATAGCTAAAATGGAAGGTTTTGCCGGGGCTATTGCCGCCGTGAACAGTATTACCCACCACCATTCCATTGTCGACGGAAATGTTTCGGCCTCAGAATTTACGTTTGACTTCAACATGAAAGACGACAGTAAAATTTACTGGCACGAAATCATTCGCCGTGTATGGAATGAAGATGGCAAGGTAATTCAGGAAGCATATTTTAACGCTGCTTAACATTAATTAATTTAAAACACAGTACAATGAAAATTTTAAAAACGTATACAATTATAACAGCTCTTTTATTGGTCTCTTCACTATCCGCTCAGGATAAGATGGGCAACAATATAGACAATAGCAATATTGCGCTTAAGGGATACAGTCCCGTATCCTATTTGGATTTGGGTCTGGCCCAAAGAGGAAGTAAGGAATACAAATCCGAGTACAAAAAAGTAGTATACTATTTTACCTCTGCAGATCAAAAGACAACTTTTGACAAGAATCCAAATAAGTATTTACCTCAGTATGGTGGTTTCTGTGCTTTTGGAACATATGCGGGAGCCAAATTTAGGGTAGACCCCAACAAATTTTTGGTAAAAGATGGAAAATACTACTTGTTTCTTAACGACGTGGAATTGGATGCAAAGCAATTATGGCTGGCAGAAAAAAATCATGAAAAATTAAGGGGTATAGCCAACGAAAATTGGAAAAAGTTAAGCAAAACCCATAACTAATTTGATGAATATTTAAATTCAAGATCATGAAATTCATAACCAAAAGAATACATGCGTTTTTAGATTACCCTGTTGCTATTGCCCTTATAGCGCTTCCTTTTGTATTGACTTTAGGGAATTCCAACCCTTTGGCCCTGCAACTTTCAGTGGTTATGGGAATCGCAGCATTTGTTTTAACGTTGTTAACCGATCACCACTTAGGAGCGTTCCGCGTTATTCCCTATAAATATCACTTAATTGTTGATTTTTTGGTCGCCATAGTATTCCTTATAGCGCCTTTTATTTTTTCATTTGAAGGAATAGAGGCATACTATTATTGGGTCAATGGCATAGCCGTTCTCATTGTGGTTGGCCTACATAAGCCCGAAATAGCTGCTTAGCACTATTTTGTATGCCAAGTAATTACCAATTTTGGTTGGTTATGTTTCAGAGCATGTTAACCTTAAGGGTTAATGTGCTTTGGCTTTTTCATACATTAGCAAACATAAAGGAATGCATACGTTATTATCCGAAATAAGAAACTGTACTGTTTGCGAGGCCCATTTGCCTTTGGGTCCCAGGCCCATTGTAGCTGCCCATCCGGAAGCTAAGATTATAATTATTGGTCAGGCTCCCGGTACCAAGGTCCATGAAACCGGGGTTCCTTGGGACGACCCCAGTGGAAGGCAATTGCGTAAGTGGCTTAATGTATCGGATGAGGTCTTTTATGATGAAACCCAAATAGCATTGGTTCCTATGGGGTTTTGTTATCCGGGAAAGGGAAAGTCCGGGGATTTGCCTCCAAGACCGGAATGTGCTCCGCTGTGGCATACATCGCTCTGGGAGTCGATGCCAAAACTAGAATTAATTATTTTGATAGGAACCTACGCCCAAGGTTATTATATGAAGGAGCGTGCCAAAAAGAACCTGACAGAAACAGTCAAGGCCTATGAAACGTATCTGCCCTACTATTTTCCACTGCCTCATCCCTCACCTCGGAATCGTTTTTGGTTAACGAGGAATCCTTGGTTCACCGAACAGGTGGTGCCCCATTTGCAGGATAGGGTTTTAGAGCTTATAGGAACGCAAAAATGACAAGTTAAAATTGTAAATCAGCAAACTCAAACTGTTTCCCACTAAAAAGACCTTTATCGGAAAGCTTTAAATCAGGTATGACCAGTAAGGCCATAAAGGAAAGTGTCATGAAGGGTGCTTTTAAGGTGCTTCCCAAACTCTTGGCCATGGCATCTATTTCTTGATAGCGTTTTCCGGTTTCCCAACCATTGGTGTCGCTCATAATTCCGGCAACGGGTAAGGCTAAACTTTTTTCTTCATCACCATTTACGGCACAAATTCCTCCTTTATTTTCAATAATAAGGTTTACCGCTTTGCACAATTCGGTATCCGAGGTGCCCACGGCAATAACATTATGGGAATCATGGGCCACGGAGCTTGCGATAGCGCCCTCTTTAAGGCCAAAGTTTTTAATAAAGGCAATAGCCGGAGGAGCCTGGCGGTATCTATTGACCACTGCTATTTTTAGAATATCGTTTTTTATATCGGACATAAGAAATCCATCCTTTGCGATAGCAGATTTATGAATTTCATTTGTAATCAGTTCCCCGTCCAAAGCCTCTATGGCCCTAATCTTTTTCTTAGATGCCTTAAGCTGAAAATCTTGGATACCAACCGTGGTAATCTCAAAGTTATTGGGCGTATCAAATGGAACGGCATCTAGAAAAGATTTACCATTTTCTGCCACCAATTCCCCATCGATATAGGTTTGGAGCACCTTAAAACTCCTTAGGTCCTCTACCAGTATAAAGTCGGCGGCATCCCCCTCACGCAATTGCCCCACCTGCATATTATAGTGTTCTACAGGATTTGAACAGGCAGCCTGTAAGACTTTAAAAACATCTACCCCTTTGGTCACCGCCCTGGCGCAAAGCTGATTTATGTGACCTAGAATTAGGTCATCAGGGTGCTTGTCGTCTGAACAGAACATCATATTTTCGTAATGGTCTGGAAGCAGATCGATCAAGGCCTCGAAATTTTTGGCGGCACTTCCTTCACGGATAATTACTTTCATACCCAAACCCAGTTTTTCCTTTGCCTCTTCATAAGAAAAGCATTCATGGTCTGTTGTAATTCCTGCAGAGCTATATGTTTTGGCATCCTCGCCCCGTAATCCGGGGGCATGGCCATCTATAGGCTTATTATAATGTTTGGCCCAGGCCAATTTATTGTAGACTTCCGGATCCTTATGGAGTACACCCGGGTAATTCATCATTTCGGCCAAATAATAAATATCAGGGGATGCCAATAAGTCTTTTATGCCTTCGGAATCAATAGTGGCACCTGCTGTTTCAAAATGGGTAGCCGGCACACAGGACGGAGCACCAAAATGAAACTTTAGCGGTACTTTCTTTCCGTTGTCTACCATAAAATGAACTCCTTCCACACCCAAAACATTGGCTATTTCGTGGGGATCGGAAACTGTGGCCACCGTACCATGGATTACCGCCAAACGCGCAAATTCCGAAGGGACCAACATAGAGCTTTCAATATGGATATGGGCATCTACAAAACCGGGAAGGATAAAGTTTCTTATAGCGTGTTTTTTTTCTACAACGGAATGGATCTTCCCATGCAAAAGGGTAAGTTCCGCAGAGAAAATACGATGGTTGGGAATATCTACATATTGACCTTGTATTTTCCTCATTTATCGATGTTTCCCAGTATTCCAGCCGTGTTTGCCCAGATATTGGTCCCCGCTTTCCACGGCACCGTCCTCTATACTGGTCCCCATGGAATCGTTCCAGCGGTTAAGATATCCAAAAAGGGAAATAACGCCCAACATTTCCACAATTTCACCCTCGTCCCAATACTGGTACAATCGTTCCTTGATGTCAGCATCCACTGCGTTCGGGACTTGGGAAGCTACCAAGGAAAAATCCAATGCGGCCCTTTCCGCCTCTGAAAAAGCTGGATGGGTACGATATTCCCAAATATTATCCAATTGCTCTTGCTCTGCCCCATAACGCTCTGCGGCTCTTATAGCATGGGCTTGGCAGTAGCGACATCCGGTAGCGTTGCTGCTTACCCAAGCGATCATCCGTTTTAGGGCAGAACTTACCCGGCCTTCATTGGCCATAACTGCTTTGTTGAGATTGATGAAAGCTTTGGAAATAGCTGGTCTATGCTGCATGGTAAGCACAGAATTGGGGCAGAATCCCAAGGTCTCATTAAAGAACTCGGCCAATTTTTTGGTTTCGGCATCATGGGTAGGGTCTAGGGGTTGTACTAAAGGCATAGTGCTTTTTTTTGTTGTATTTTTATCCTTTACAAGAAACGAAAAATTATGAGTACTACAAATCATATCACCACCAAATGGTTGGGCAATATGGCCTTTGAAAGTAACAACCCTTCGGGAATGGACCTACGCATGGATGCGGGCCCTGAAAATGGGGGCGAAGGTAACGGATTACGCCCTAAGGCCCTAATGCTTTCTTCCTTGGCCGGATGTTCTGGATTAGATGTGGCGTCACTCATCAAAAAAATGAAATTGGAGGTAGATGATTTTAGCATAGAGACGATAGCCCATCTTACGGACGAGCATCCCAAGTATTACGATTCGGTAGTATTGGAATACCATTTTCATGGAAGCAACCTCAAAGAGGACAAACTCCAAAAGGCAATCGATCTGTCCGTTGAAAAGTATTGTGGGGTCATGGAAATGTTCAGGAAGTTTGCCAAGCTAGAAATAAAGGCTTTTTTCCATCATTCTTAAGCGAAGTTCAAAAATGCGCTGGACGTTAAAGCCTAAATCCGAACAACTACAAATAGATAATTTGGCGAAAGCCTTGCAAGTGGATGATTTAGTGTCCCAGTTATTGGTGCAACGCGGAATTACCAACTATGAGTCCGCTAAGAAATTTTTTAGGCCCCAATTATCCGACCTACATGACCCTTTTTTAATGAAGGATATGGACAAGGCCGTGAAGCGAATAGAGCGCGCTATTGTAAATAATGAAAATATTTTAATTTATGGCGACTATGATGTGGACGGTACCACTGCAGTTGCCCTGGTATCTTCCTATTTGCTTACCTATTATCCCAATGTAGCTACCTATATTCCGGACAGGTACGGTGAAGGCTATGGTGTTTCCTTTCAAGGAATAGATTTTGCCGAGGATAATAGCTTCTCTCTTATTATTGCTTTGGACTGTGGGGTGAAGGCCTTGGATAAGGTGAGCTATGCCAAGGAAAAAGGAATTGATTTCATTATTTGCGATCATCATAGACCTGGGGGTAATTTGCCCGATGCCGTTGCTGTTTTGGATCCAAAACGTGCTGA
This sequence comes from Bacteroidota bacterium, assembly GCA_039815505.1. Taxonomy (GTDB): domain Bacteria; phylum Bacteroidota; class Bacteroidia; order Flavobacteriales; family Flavobacteriaceae; genus CANLWN01. Next base: position 6,127 of record JBCBZE010000210.1, read on the forward strand.
TTGTACCTATCCCTATGATGAATTATGTGGATGTGGCGTGGGCTTTAAACTGATACAGGCGTTGGGTTCAAGCAGGGATGACACCCTTGATGACATGTT
>JBCBZE010000004.1:0-41164 GCA_039815505.1 Bacteroidota bacterium
CTGCCACCTTTTTTCCTGCAAGGAACTTAGATATCAGCAGGCGCATTGCTGTTATCCGAACTCCCTTTGATTCTAATAATTCTTCTATTGTTTGCATAATTAATCGTTGTCTTCGTTTCCAAAGGGTTTTAAAATGATTCCCACACTAAAGATAAAACCATCTGTAGGCGCATATATTTCTGGAAAAGTAGGGTTTTCGTGAGGGGGCAGAACTAAAGGCGAAAAACGACTTTGTCTTCGGTCTGTAAAGTTCTCAAAATTTACAAATGTACTTCCCCATTTAAAATTACGCATTGCAAGCAAGCCCATTGTAAAGAAATCGGTTGTTTCAAACCCGTTTGAAAGTAATTGTTTTCCTATGTAAAAGGTTTCATAACCTATACGCCATTTTTCAGATTCATACATCAAAACACTCCCTGCATTGTGCTTTGCGGTCAGTGGTTTCTGTGGATTGCCAGGTAGATAATTTAGGCGTGTGTCTATAAATGCGTAATTCAAAAACCACCTAAAATCTTTATAGGTAAACTTGATATTGGTCTCGGCCCCTTTACTTAGAATTTCTCCAGAAGCATTTTCAAACTGAAATAAATCACCATCAACGGAATTAAGTAACAATCCATTTCTAATAGCAGTCAGATAAAACAATTGGTTTACGGAAAAACCTACTTCATCGGTCAATCTTGTTTGATAGTTAAAATCTAGGTTAAGCCCATAAGAACGTTCCGCCTTCAAAGCATCCTTATCAATCTGTAAGACATTTCGAAAATTGATAAATTCCGCTTCCTCAGTAAAAATATCGGGAACTTTATAGCCCAAACCACCCCCAAGTCTGCTAGAAAAGTTGTTGTTGGATTTATACAATAGGGAAATTCGTGGCAGCGCAAAGAATCCCCAATCAATAGCATAATCGGTGCGCAGTCCTGTTTCAAGAATCCATTGTTCCGAAAGGTCATAGATGTTATTTGCGAACAATCCAACGGTAACGTCCTTTTGGTCACGTTCTAAAGGATTTCCCCGTTCATTAAATATTGTAGAATATAAGTTTGCTCCTAAAACCCAATCTGCTTTTACTCCTTGCTTTTGGTAAGCAGCTTCTGTAAAGGTGTTCCATTGACTCCCTTTAAAAGATAAATCTGGTATATCCAAACTCCTATCAAAAAAGGCAATACTGTTCTTTACCGAAATAGATTGAACCGAATCTAATTGAGATTCAAAAACGGCTTGTGTACTTATTCGTTTGGATAGGTTTTCTTCGGTGTATTGATGAATTCCATTTTCGCCTTCTTCTATTTTTGTAATATCACCACCTTTTCTATCATCATAAGTTCCATTGATTCCAAACCAAAAAGTAGTATTATCCGAAGGGTAATAAAACAATTTAGGATTAAAGCTTATAGATTGAGTCTGTGGTAGATTACTAAAACCATCATCCTCTGGGTCATACGCTTTTTGATAATGACCTGAACCGTAGAGTGTCCAGCCCCATTTATCCCTTCGTTCGCCATAGAAAACATTGGCGGTACTGCCCAAGGCTTGTGTTTGGGTTAACATAATATCCAAAGCTGGTTCTTCGTTTGGCGTTTTTGAAACCATATTGACCAATCCTGCAATAGCACCACCGCCATATAATGTTGACGAACTACCTTTGATGATTTCGAATTGCCTTAAATCTAATGGTGGAATCTGTAAAATGCTCAATCCACTCGAAAAACCACTGTAGAGGGGAAAACCATCACGCAATAGTTGCGTATAACGCCCATCCAAACCTTGTATTCTAATGTTGGTATTTGCGCTGCTCAATGAGGTTTGTTGCATTTGTATTCCGGTACTTTCTCGAAGTACCATAGAAATATTGGTTGGGTTCATTACGGCTTTTTCACCTAATTCCTCAGCCCCAATAAATTCTATTCTAGTAGGTATCTTTTTTACTGTTCTTGTACTTCTTGAGGATTGTACGATTACTTCATCAAGGGCATTTTCATCTTCTTTTAAAAAGAAGATTAATGCTTCGTTTGAAGGAACGGTTATGCTTTTTTCTATTGTTTCAAAACCTAAATAGGAAATTTGCAAGTTATATTCCCCATTGGGGAGGTCTTCAAAGAAAGCGATTCCGTTAAAATTTGTTGTCGCTCCCTTGTTGAGGCTTTCTATATAGATAGTTGCCCCTAGTAATGGCTCTTTTTCTTGCTCTGAAAATATTTTTATTTCTAACGTATTTTGAGCGTAACCAAAAGCACAAAATAGTAGCATAAGCCAATAGCTTAATAGACTTTTATTCATTTGTATTTGTAATAAATTGACTAAATAATGTGGGTGGCGATTTCTTTATCGCTAAGAATTTTAGCCAATACTTTGGGGAGGCTGTAAGATGCGGAGTGAAACTTCTTGAAAGATACCCAACTGTTTAGAAATAATCTTTCCATCAACTAATTGATGTTCCGTCTCTGCGAAGAAATTAAAGGCGGAAATGGCGTGGGCATGACAGCAGTGACACTGGCAAAACGGAGAACAAAGTTCGCAATCTTGGTCGTGGTCTCCGCCAAAATCAACTACTGAGATAGTTTGAGAATCATCTATAATATTTTCATCATCATTACAGGGCACTGCTTGAAGTGCCAAGAAATAAAAAGATAAAATGACTGCCAAAAATTTCACAACGCAAAGATAAAAAGATTTTCATGCAACTGGGTTGCAAATAACTATCGTAATGAATCAATGACACTCCCGCAAGTCAACATAGCATCCCCGTAATAGGGATTGCGAATCTCTTTTTCAGCACTTAACCAAACCGCGCCCTTATTACTGTTTGCCATAGGACATTGCTGCACATAAAGTGCATTACCCAAATCCTTTAGCTCACCTGCAATAGCGACCATATTCGCATTAAGAATTACGAAATGGGAACGTTGGTCTTCTAATTTTCCCGCTTTAGTGATAGCTTCCAACATTTCAATACTCTTGTCCAAATGTGCTCTTTCCCTTGTACCCAAGTCAGAAAAATTTGGCCTTTGCCATATTTCCAAAGTAGCTTTTGCATGTATTGCCGCCTGCTTTGAATTACTGGCCACCAATGCATCTTTTAATTTTAAATAGGCTGGAAATCCTTTTTCAAACTCCTTTTGAAAGGTGTCCGGCAATGTCATTTTCATCTGGTCTTCCGAACTATTGGAATCTTCCTGAGGTTGCATTCCCAGATGGCCTTCATGACCCGTCCTCGTCTTGCCGCCAGCTTTGTTCATCATACTTTTTTTACCTTGTAATTGTGCAGCCGCATCAACTGAAAAAGTTCCATTGGCCACAATTTCTTGGCCTGAATTAAGGCCAGAAATAACTTCCAATTGTTCCCCATTTCTTACCCCTAACATTACCTCCCTCATTTCAAAGACTGGCTCATCTGGTTTGACTTTTATATAGACCAAAGAACGTTCTCCTGTCCACATCACAGCTGAGGAAGGTACCCACAGTTTCGATTCATCACTAAAATTTTTATCATTCTGAATCTTCCCAGTTACGAACATCCCAGGCTTGAATTGTTCATTTTGATTTGCAAGTGTTGCACGCACTGTTACGGTTCTAGTAGCATTGTTAAGTACAGGGTCCACAAATGAAATTTTACCATTAAACGTTTTATTTGGATAGGCATTGGTGGTTATGCTTATTCTTTGCCCTTTTTTTAGTTGTGACAACTGAGTTTCATAGGCATCAAACTCAGCCCAAACTGTACTTAAATTGCTCACCTTTACAATAGGCTGCCCTTTCTTTACATAATCACCTTCCGCGCTCATGACCTCGGAAACCGTACCGGAAACCGTTGCATAAACAGGAAAGTATTCCGTTACCTTAGTGGAGCTTTCTATGGCGTTGATTTGATTTTCCGATAATTTCCAGAGCTTCAATTTGTTACGGACAGCTTGGTACAATTGCGGTTGCGACTGCTTTAAAGATACCGTGGTCAATAGTTCTTGCTGTGCCGCTACCAGTTCAGGAGAATAGATAGTTCCCAGTAATTGTCCTTTTCGAACTTCTTGCCCTTCATAATTAACGTTCAATCGCTCAATCCTTCCGTCAAAATAACTGGCCTGTACGGCAACAGCTTCTTCGTTTATTGCAATTTTACCCGATAGGGAAATGGAATTGTCGTCACCTGCGGATTTAGTGCCGACCACAATGGTCTGTACATTCGCCAAGGCAAGCGCATTATCCGTCATTGAGAATTGTTCAGGCGAAAGACCTCCAGTACCGACTTCAGCAGGAATCAGGTCCATTCCACAAATAGGACAGTCACCCGGTTCAGGCTGCATAATCTGGGGATGCATGGAGCATGTCCACATTTGGTTTTCTGATCCTGTTTCATGGTCATGCTCCGTTGCCTCCATAGTATCGGCATGGGATGTTCCAAAAAGAACATACCCTACTCCCAATCCAATAATGGCCGCAACTGCAATTAAAATTATGCGCTGTTTCATTTCTTTATTTTTAATCGTTTTTTTAATGTAATAATTGAAGGTGAACTGATATACCAGAGGAGAAATCCACTTAATACCGTAATCAAACCTAAAAGTGAAAATGCTCTCAAAACTGTTGTATTGAAGTTATCCCTACCTTCATAATCCATAGTGTGGGTCATCCATAGAAAATCGAAAATTCGCCAATCCCTATGGCGAACCGTTTGAAATTTTCCATCACTAACGGAAACATAGGCCTTTAAGGCTTCATCTGTTTTGTATGAAATGACATAAGCAGGTAATAACTTTTTGCGATATTCGTGGTGCTTTCCAGTTTCAGTAATCTGCTCAATAGATTCCACGATCAAATCATTTCTCATACGGTTTTTGGCTATAGATAGTGCTTCATCCTTCGTAATACTGTTCTTTGGTTTTCCATTAATGGCACTGTACAATTGTTTGTTATTTATCCAGTAATAGGGTCTATTGCCAATATCCCTCAATTCAATGGTTTTAACTCCATTTGCAACATCAAGTTGGGATGGGCTTATTAAATCTCCATAGGCTTTAGTTTGATGCTCCAAATTTTTAAAATGGTCACCGTGTATTTCATCGATGTCTGTCCAACTAAAGTATAAACCACTAATTGTCCAAAACAGGAACTGAATGCCTAAAAAGAGACCCAAATACCTGTGCGTTTTTCTGATTTTTAAAGCTGTGTTCCTGCTTACCATAATTATATCGTTTTGCTTCTTAAACGTAGTGCGTTTGCTATTACCGAAACAGAGCTAAAACTCATTGCTAAAGCTGCTATCATTGGTGAGAGTAATATTCCAAAAATTGGGAATAAGACCCCTGCGGCGATAGGTATACCTAAGGTGTTATATATCAATGCAAAAAACAGGTTTTGCTTAATGTTTTTCATTACAGAATCACTTAAATTCCTTGCTTTTACAATTCCGTTTAAATCACCTTTTACCAAGGTTATCATTGCACTTTCTATGGCTACGTCCGTTCCAGTCCCCATTGCAATCCCCACATCGCTTTTTGCCAAAGCCGGTGCATCATTTATGCCGTCACCTGCCATTGCCACTACTTTCCCATTTTCTTGTAGCTTTTCTACCTCTTTGAGCTTGTCTTCTGGTAGCATGCTGGCTTTAAATTCTGCCAGAGCCAATTCAGATGCTACCGCCTGAGCGGTATCATGATTATCGCCTGTTAGCATTATGACATTAATATTTTTGTCTTGTAATGCTTTGATAGCTTTGGCACTTGTTTTCTTGATTTTATCGCCTATAACAACATATCCTACGACTTTTCCCTTGATGGCCAGGTACGAAACCGTTTTACCTTGCTTTTGATAGGATTGAGCTTCGTTTTCCATTACCTTGGATAGTGCTGCATTAGCCTGTTCCATCATTTTAGAATTCCCCAGATATACTTTCTTTTGATTTACATGGCCTTCAACACCCTTACCCGTAATTGCCCTAAACCCATCAGCTTTTAAAAATTCCGTTTGTTGTTCCTTCCCGTATTTAACTGTAGCTTCAGCCAATGGATGTTCACTCTGATTGTTCAAGGAAACGATATATCGTAGCACTTCATTTTCGCTAAAACCGTTATCAAAAGAACCTACTTTTTCTACCGTAGGTTTTCCTTCTGTGATTGTTCCTGTCTTGTCAACAATGAGTGTGTCTACCTTATCCATTTTTTCGAGAGCTTCCGCATTTTTGATAAGCACACCATTCTGCGCACCTTTTCCAACACCTACCATAACAGACATTGGTGTAGCTAATCCCAAAGCACACGGGCAAGCGATTATCAATACGGCAATGGCATTGACCAAAGCATAGACGTAAGCTGGTTCTGGTCCCCATATTGCCCAGACCGCAAAGGTTATCAAGGCAATGATTACCACAACAGGAACGAAGTACTCCGAAACCTTATCCGCTAAATTCTGGATTGGTGCGCGACTACGACTAGCATCATTTACCATATGGATGATTTGGGACAATAACGTGTCCGAACCCACTTTTTCAGCTTTCATTAAAAACGACTGATTGCCGTTGATTGTTCCGCTACTTACTTTATCATCTTCAGCTTTGTTTACTGGAATAGGTTCACCCGTAATCATCGATTCGTCAATACTCGTATTGCCTTTTGTGATGATACCATCTACAGGAATTTTATCGCCTGGTTTTACCTTTAGAATATCATTGAGTGCTATCTCGTCAATACTGACTTCAACTTCTTCACCATCTACAATTTTTATGGCTTTATTGGGTGCTAATTTCAACAGTTCTTTTACTGCCGAATTGGTTTTACTATGCGCACGAGCCTCTAATAATTGACCTAAAAGCACTAAGGTTAGAATTACCGTTGCTGCTTCAAAGTAAACGTGAACAGTACCTGCTTCGGTCTTAAACTGGTCTGGGAAAAAATCGGGTGCGAGCATACCTATTACGCTGAATAACCATGCGACACCAGCACCAATGCCTATGAGCGTAAACATATTGAGGTTCCAGGTTTTTATACTGCGGTAGGCACGTTCAAAAAACATCCAAGTAGCATAAAACACTACTGGAATGGAAAGCACGAACTGAATCCAGTTCCAATAATTCTGTTCCAGAATATCGTATAAGGGATTGTTGGTCAGCATTTCAGACATTGCAATTATGAAAATGGGCAATGTAAATACGACTGCAATCCAGAATTTTTTGCGTAGTGTTTTATAGGTCTTTTCCTCTGCGGACAGGTCGGGTTCCATCGGTACTAAATCCATCCCACAAATTGGACAGCTTCCCGCTTCGTCCTTAATAATTTCAGGATGCATTGGGCAAGTGTATTGCGTATTGGTAGTAGCCGAAAGATTTACTTCCTCAACCAAATCCATTCCGCAGACTGGACAATCACCCGCCTGATTGTAGGTTGTGTCGCCTTCACAATGCATCGGGCAATAGAAAGTTCCCGTCCCTTTGCCTTTAGGTTTCTGTTTCTTTTCTTCAGTTTTTTCGGGGCGCTGACCTGATTTGTAAATACTGTAAGTACCGCCATCTGTTTCTAGTATGCCCTGAAATTTTTCTATTGGTATATCTGATTTCATGTCAATGATAGCCTCAGCTTTTTCCAAACTCACAGAAACTTTTACAACACCATCCACTTTTGAAAGCGTTTTTTCAACGTGCGACTTACAGCCGTTACAGGTCATTCCATTTATAGGATAGGTGCGTGTTTTTATGCCATCTGGTTTGACGGGATGTATATGATATTTACTTTTCTTTTGCTGTACGGCTTCTTCAAATTTGTCTATCGGGATATGATTTTGCATTTCTATCGTCGCAGTTGATGCTTCCACATCAATAGCAACGTTGATGACATCCGGAACTTCGTTCAAAGCCGACTTCACACTTCTCAGACAACCTTTACAGGTCATTCCTTCTATTTGATATGTATGTTTCATCTTTAAAACTATTTAGTGTTAGACCGGACAAAATATGAAGCCTTTATACCACAGGCTTGAACAATTCGGGTTGAAGCTTATACAATTTTGTCTAAGTTTTTTCTGTTCCAGTTTTGTACTTTTTTATATGCTGTCATTGACATGCCAGTATTATTTTTGAACTGCTTTGCAAGATGGCTTCCACTACTGTAATCCAGTGAATAAGCAATCTCAGCGAAAGTCATATTGCTCATTTGCAAAAGTTCTTTAGCCTTTTCAACCTTCAAACGGATGAGATATTTTTCAATCGTAATTCCAGCAGTAGCACTAAAGGATTTACTGATTATCGAATATTCCGTCCTTAATTCCCTGGACAGAATTACTGATAGGTTTTCCTGTAACCCTTTTAAGGAATCGAGACTTTTAATCAAAATTGACTTCACGTTCTCAACCAAAATTAAATTTTGGTCATCAATGATTTCAAAACCGTTACGTTCAGCGATCTCCTTGAGAATACCTTTACTTACATGCGCCTCATCCATCACAGTTAATTCGCCAAGCTCAATTGATAACACATTTATTCCAGCATTGTCTAGTTCTTGTTTTAGAACGGTCTTACAGCGGTCACAAACCATATTTTTAAGTTTTACTTTCACGGTATGGGCAGCTTTAATGTTGCTTTTTGACCTAATGACAAATCATCAACATGGCCGGCAATCTCATTATTATTTGTTTTAAAATGCATATGTAAGAAGGTAGAATGATGGGTAAATACCGCCTTGTGCGACTTCGAAAAGAAACCGATAATCTCAACTTCTTTATTTTCTTCAACTCCATTTAAACCAGATTCCTTGTGCTTTTGATGCGAGTGAACGGTATCGCCATCTTTCCAATTAATGACATGCCAACGCAATGATTGGGCGTTTCCTTCAATTAAAAAAGGAATTGGCTTTTCAGTATTAATCCCTAATGCTTTTACCTGTTCTTCTATGAATCCCTCCAGTTTAATGGAAGAATCAATTTCATTTGGCATTTCTATGTTCTGCCAATTGGAGACTTGGGCATAAACGATTAGTGCCGCCTTTTTATCAAAAGTGGTATCGAAAACAACTTTTTTAGATGCTACGGACGTGTTGAATGCCCTACCATTAAAAATCTGAATCTCACCTTTTAAGTTCTCAAAAGCACCGAGCGCATACAGGTTTTTCCTTTTTGAAAGCGTATCCAATGCAGCCGTTGCTTCTAAATTACCGGACATTAGTGTACGTAATGCTCCTGCATACTTTACTTCTGCATCCCGGGTCTCTGGAATACAGCTAACCAGTAATAAGGTTAGTGATACTATGGCAAGAATCTGTTTTAAAGAAGCGGTCATTCTTGTTTATTTTATGGTTTCTGTCACTTTACCACATTTTAGCATTTTATCCCCGAAGTAAGGGTTACGAATTTCTTCTTCGGTTGAAAGCCAGTAACCTCCTTGGTTGTTAAAGGCCATTGGGCAAAATTGTTGATACACCTCGCCAGAAGAAATAGATGCGTCCACTATTGCCGTCATCTTTGCAGTAACATCGGAAAATACCGTGCGCTGTGCTTCAATATCACTGGTTTCCGAAATTTTGGAAAGTAAACCTTTTAAGGCTGTATCGTCTGTATTTTCCATGAGCATTTTCGCCCCAGATTGAGCCTCTTTAGCATCTGAGTTTACTAATGCGGTCTTTACATGGATGTAGTGTTGAAATTGTTCGCCAACATTGTCATCACTAAAAGAAAGCCCTACTATCTTGGTCGTTTCAGTGTTGGAATCCGATGTACTGGTGTTGTCCTTTGTTTCATTTTTACACGAAATCAAACTTGCAAAGGCAAGTATTGTTACTGTTGTTTTAAAAAGTGTCTTCATCTTTGAATTTTAAATTATTGATTTATTAAATAGTTGATAATAGCTGATTGCACATAGTACAGCTGCACCGATTGGATTTGATTTATCTGGAACTTTAATTGTAGTTCCTGAATGTCGAGCACATCATTGAAATCTATGGTGCCCGTTTCATAATTTTTAACCAAAATCTGTTCGGCATCCTTGGCCTGTTTCAGGTTTTTTGATTGGGTATCGTAGGCTATTCGGGCCTCATTTCGCTGTGCTATCGCTTTGGCAAAAGCGGACTCCAATACATTCAAGCGTTCTTGTTTTTGAAATGTAATTTCCTCCTTACGAAGTTCGTTCTGCTTGGTTTTTGAAGTATACCGCTTATTGAAAATTGGAATGGAAAGCGAGACCATCGGCATTACAATGTCTTTGCCATTGTCGTTAAAGCTCATATCGGGTCGCTCTTGGACGGGAACGTAGTCCAACCCAAACCCCAACATTGGTGCTCCCTCTTTTTGGTTTAGCAATTCCGCCTGGGTCACCGATTCGTACATTTTATCAAAACGAAGAAGTTCAGGATTCAACTCAAGACTGTCCATAGTGACAGGGTCCCTATCAGGGATGTCCATAGATACGGTCAAATCAACTGTGAGATCCGTATCTCGATTCAATAGATTATTGAAGTTGACCTGCTCTCCTTTAAATTGCTCCCTGAGCATTTGCTTTTGTTGCTCCAATTCGTTCTGACGAATTTGCAGTCGCAACACATCCACGGCACTTGCTTTGCCCACTTCCACCGAAGTCAAGGCCAAGGTCTCATAGGTGTGGAGCAGTTCAATGTTAGTGTCCAAGACCCCTTGTTTGGCCCATAAGCTATAGAGTTCGTAGTACGATTGGGCCACGGCCAGTGCCAATTTTCGCTTTGCAACGACATAGTCCACGTAATCTGTTTCGGCCATTGCAGAGGCGTACTTTTGACGTGTAGCAACTGTCCCGAACCAAGGCAGCATTTGTTTGGCGGAAAAACGGGCAACCTGCGCCCCCGTCCTGGTTTCTGGTTCACTGACAAAATACCCCGCCCCGAATTCGGTATTGGGTAGCCAGTTGGCCTCGTTTTCCTTTTCCCTAGCAATCGTATATCGCAGTTCGTAGGCTTGAATTTTCGGATTATTGGCCTGTGCCTCCGAAATGTATGACTGCAATCCTTGTGCATTTCCTATAGCGGAAACCAACAAAAGACCGATAATAATTTTCAGCTTGTTCATTTGCTTACCTTTTTAAGTTGAACTTCCTTCCGCCATCCAAATAGCACTGGAACGACAAAGAGCGTAATCAAGGCAATGAGCATTCCCCCAAAAGATGGAATGGCCATTGGTATCATAATATCACTTCCCCTCCCCGTGGATGTAAGGATTGGCAACAAGGCCAGTATAGTGGTCGCCGTGGTCATCAAACAAGGTCGAATACGCTTTTCACCGGCCTCAACAACGGAATCATGGACCCCTTTTAGATCCATCGGTCTATTTCTATCGAAAGTCTGTGTCAGATAGGTGGCCATGACCACCCCATCATCAGTGGCTATGCCAAAGAGGGCGATAAAGCCTACCCAGACGGCAACACTTAAATTGATGACATCCATCTGAAAAAGGTTCCGCCAATTCTCCCCAAACAGATTGAAATTGAAGAACCAATCCTGTCCATATAGCCAAATCATAATAAATCCACCTGCAAAAGCGACAGCAATCCCGGTAAATACCATCAACGAAGTGGCCACACTCCTAAACTGGAAATACAGAATCAGAAAGATGATTGCCAGTGCCAAGGGCACCACTACACCCAGGGTCTTTTCAGCCCGTAGCTGATTTTCATAAGTACCCGTGAAAGCATAGTTTATCCCTTTGGGGACTAGGAGCTCGCCACTATCAATCTTCGCCTGGATCGCGGCTTGTGCATTTTCAACCACATCTACTTCCGCGTAACCGTCCAGCTTATCGAACAAGACATAGCCCACAAGAAATGTATCCTCACTTTTGATGACCTGTGGACCCTGCTCGTAACGTATGGTAACCAGTTCATCCAGCGGTATCGGACTCCCTTTGGAAACGGGCACATAGATATTTTTTAAATCATCTGGATTGGCACGTAACTCTCTTGGATAACGAACCCTGACCGCGTAACGTTCCCTACCTTCAACGGTTTGGGTCAAAGGCATTCCTCCCACCGCAATCGACAAAACACTTTGCACGTCTTCAATGGTAATGCCGTAACGTGCCAATTGTTCCCTATTTATATCAATAAGCAGATATGGTTTTCCTACAATACGATCGGCAAAAACAGCCTGTTCCTTAACACCTTCTGCTGTTTTTAATATCCCTTCCAATTGTAGGCCAAAAGCTTCTATTTCTCTTAAGCCCTGTCCCTTTACCTTGATGCCCATGGGTGCGCGCATTCCAGTCTGAAGCATGACAAGTCGGGTTTCTATCGGTTGCAGCTTAGGTGCGGAGGTAACCCCGGGCAACTTGGTCACCCTTACGATTTCATTCCAAATATCATCGGGTGATTCAATTTCAGGCCTCCAATTGCGAAAGTATTCCCCATCCTCATCTGCAATCAATTGACTTCGTTCAATCCGATAGGGATTTGTTACTTTGGTTTCGGAATAAGTAGCTTCTTGGGTAAGGGCTAGGTTGGGATTGGCTGCCAACTTGCCGTTCTTCAGTTCAAACAGACCGTCTTTGTTTACCTTAAAGCGCTGTGGTTCGCCCTCCCCGTTCAATTCATATTCCGAACGATATTGGATAACGTTCTCATACATGGATAGCGGCGCAGGGTCAAGGGCAGATTCGGTTCGTCCAGCCTTCCCCACCACAGTTTTGATTTCTGGGATACTGGCTACGGCCATATCCAACTGCTGCAAGACCCGTTTGTTTTCAGCTACACCAGAATGTGGCAATGACGTGGGCATTAATAAAAAAGAACCCTCATTGAGGGAAGGCATAAATTCCTTTCCCGTATTGTTCATTATGAGAACTCCACAAACCACAATCACAGTGGGGATGGAAAGAAATAAAAGCTTGTTCCCCAATGCCCAACGGAGTATTCGGGTGTAATACATTCTAAATACCCAAAAAGTGCCCAAAAGAGTGAAACTAATTATTCCCACAAAAAGCAGGTTCATCGGCACACTTCTATCAAATCCCAAAGGTCGCCAGTAAGTGGCCAAAAGGAAGATGATAGCTGTTGCTGAAATAATAATGTTTAGACGTGTCGCCTGTTTTTCAGAAAGCGAAAATCCATTGAACAGACGAGAAGCCAGTTCTTTGTTCTTTAGGGATGTTATGGTTCCAAAGGCTATTAACACCAAGCCTAACCAATAGCCATAGAAAACAGCCGCTACTCCTGTAATAATCAATACTGCACTAGAAACATACCCCACGATACTTTTGCTTCTTCTTTTTTTGAAGAAAATGGCGGCAAAAGGTGGTATCAAGAAAAGGGCAACGATTATGGATGCAGTCAACGCCATGGTCTTGGTAAATGCCAATGGGCGAAATAATTTCCCTTCAGCACCCACCATCGTGAACACGGGGATAAAACTGATGATAGTGGTGAGTACGGCTGTCAGAATGGCTCCTGAAACTTCGGCAGTGGCATTGTAGACCACGTCATTGGTGTGTAACCGTTCATTTTCTGGTTTAGTATCGTTCTCGTCCAGATGACGAATGATATTTTCTGAAAGTATGACCCCAACATCGACCATGGTACCTATGGCAATGGCAATACCTGAAAGGGCAACAATATTGGCATCGACCCCAAATAATTTCATGGAAATAAAAACCATTAGCACGGCAACGGGTAACAAACCTGAAATCAAAATGGAAGCTCGTAAATTGAATACCATGACAATAATGACCAATACGGTAATCAGAATTTCAAGGGTAAGTGCCTCATTGAGGGTTCCCAAGGTCTCTTGTATAAGTTCGGTTCGGTCGTAAAATGGAACAATAGTTACCTGAGAGGTTCGTCCATCTGACAACTGTTTTGAAGGGAGGCCCGAAGAAAGCTCCGCAATCTGGTCTTTGACATTATTGATGACCTCCATGGGATTTGCACCGTATCGGGCTACCACCACACCACCGACCACTTCGGCACCTTCTTTGTCCAATAGGCCACGACGGGTAGCTGGACCCAAACTCACTTTGGCAACGTCCTTTATACGGATGGAAGTATAGTTCTCCGCATCGACAACCGCATTCTCAATATCTCCAATCGATTTTACATAGCCCAAGCCGCGAACCAAATACTCCGCCTGGTTCATTTCCAGGGTTTGTGCCCCAATATCTTGGTTGGATTGCTTTACTGCTTTTACGATATGGTGAAGGCCAATATTATATTGGCGCATCAACTCAGGATTGACATCAATTTGGTATTCCCGAACATATCCACCGATAGAGGCCACCTCAGAGACCCCACTTGCTGATGACAGCGCATACTTCACATAGTAGTCTTGAATGCTTCGCAGTTCGTGTAAGTCCCAACCTCCGGTGACGTTTCCGTCTTCATCGCGACCTTCAAGGGTATACCAAAATATTTGACCAAGACCCGTGGCATCAGGACCCAATGAAGGATTCACCCCATTGGGCAACAGTCCAGCGGGAAGGGAATTCAGTTTTTCGAGAATCCTGCTTCGTGACCAGTAGAATTCCACATCTTCCTCAAAGATGATATAGATACTTGAAAAACCGAACATTGAGGAACTTCTAATGGTTTTTACACCCGGTATTCCCAATAATGATGTGGTAAGCGGATAGGTAATCTGATCTTCAATATCCTGAGGGGAGCGGCCATCCCATTTGGTAAAGACGATTTGTTGATTCTCACCAATATCGGGTATGGCATCCACCGCAATTGGATTGCTCGGCAAAAAACCTGTGTCCCATTTAAAGGGGGCATGTACCATTCCCCAGCCCACAAAAAGGACCAGTAGCAAGATGGCTACTAATTTGTTTTCGATTAAGAATTTGATCGCTTTGTTCAGCATATAATTCGAGTATTAGATAATTACAAGTACTTCGCGGAAATAGTGCATAGCACGTTTGGCCCAATGCGGTAAATCGCCGGGCACATTTGTAGTTATCTAAAAATCAAATTAAAAAGGTCTGGTGCAATAGCTGCACATCCCGTATCAGAGGGGGAGGGGAATACTCTTTAAAGGGGATTATTGTATCATCATATCCTTCAAAAAGGTTGATATAGGTGTAGATGAAAGAGGCAACGAAAAGTTGCTGGTCGAAGGTGAGTTGGTCAAAGGATACCTTTAAATCGTCCTGACCCTCCAAAACGATTTGAACATCGGTACAACAATCCATCTTCATGTCCATAACAGCACACCCCGCTGATGATTTGGACATCTCAGCCTTCATCATACAGCTAGCTGCACTATCGGAAAAACTGAAATCAACTAAGTGGTCACCACAATAGTGCATATCCACTGTAAAAGACATCGTGGACAGCAACACAATTGCTGATAGTGCAAGGGCCGATATTTTATGAAACAAGTCCTTCATTGAACAACACAAAAGTATTCAATTTTAACATATAACGATAAACTATAACATTTATTTAATTGAGCCGTAAGTGCTTCCATTGCAGGAGTACTCTTCTCCAATGCATTTAAATCGACTTCCTTTTAACCGTCACCATTCCCTTTTTGGATAGGCAAAAAAACAATAGCAAAACCTTGCATTGCGGCATAAAGCCGTTTCGTTTCCTTCACTTTTTATACGCCCTCCAAGGCCTTGCTATTGTATCGAGAATAGCATCAAAAAAGGTAACAGCGACGGCACTATGGGAAGTAAATCATTTAAAATAAATCCAATGAAATCATACCAAAACAATAAAACGGAAGCAATACAGCAGTTAAAAAATCAAAAAAGGGAAAACGCTCTGGATATAATAAGTAAATCAGTTTTAAAGGCCTTATGAAAAAGGCAAAATCAATAGTAACATTTTAAATTTTTAAGTTATGAGTACATTAAGAAACAAAGTTCAGTTGATTGGAAACATTGGCAATGAGCCAAAAATCACCAACCTTGAAAGCGGTAACAAAGTGGCCCGTTTTTCCATGGCAACCAATGAGTACTACCGAAATGCACAAGGGGAAAAAGTACAGTCCACACAATGGCACTATGTAGTCGCTTGGGATAAAAAAGCGGACATCATAGAGCAGTACACCCATAAAGGGAAAGAAGTGGCCATAGAGGGTAAATTAATCTCCCGAAGCTATACCAATGAAATGGGTGTTAAATGCTATGTGACCGAAATTGTGGCCACAGAAATCTTGCTATTGGGATCTAAAAATGAACCTACCCCTCTAAATGAAATGGAGGTTACCGCAGATGAAGTAAACGGAAAACCTTCTATGGATGATACTTCAGCCAATGGGAAAACTACGGAAGCCCAACAAGGAAAAAAACCACAGGGAAATACAAGAAAAAGAACCCCAAAAACCAATCAGGAAGTTGCTTAAAAAGCAGGCACTTCTATAAAAGTAAAGAGGGCGCACCGTCGAAAGTAACGCCCTCTTTTTCATTATAAATCCAGTAAAGAAAATACAATGAGAACGCAAATTAATGAAATAAAAATAAGCTACAAAGACCGCATCTTATCCGATAAATGGGTGAAGCTAAACAGCTCTCAAAGTGCAGCGGAATTCATATACAAACAATGGGACAAAAACACCATAGCCTTGCATGAAACCTTTAAGGTGGTGTTACTTAACAACGGTAATAAAGCCAAAGGAATATTTGAGGTATCCAAAGGGAGTATCACAGGTACATTGGTAGATATAAGGGTATTACTGGCCGTGGCCTTAAAAAGCCTTTCCGTTGGAATGATATTGACCCATAATCACCCGAGCGGAACGCTAATGCCAAGTGCATCCGATAAACAAATCACTAAAAAAATAAAGGATGCTGCAACCCTTTTGGACATCAAAGTATTGGATCATATCATCATTACCCCCAATGCCGACTATTTCAGTTTTGCCGATGAAGGCCTAATCTAAAATTTGAGTAATGATCTATTTGAATTTTACAAATTTGGACGAAGAAACGCAGCAACATTTAATGACCGTTTCTAAAAAAGATATCGAACAAAAATTTGGTCTAGACCTACAACGATACGCCAAAAGAAACAATGTTGATTACCAGTCACTTTTGGAACAGGAGGCACAACGTAATCTATATACCTACGATTATGTATTCATTATTTAAACAGTATAGTTTTACTATTGGAAAGGGCAGTTTATAAACTGTCCTTTTTCTTTTGATGGATATACAGCGAAAAGAAATATCCACTAACAATACTTCAAAAGTCCGCTTTCCACTTTCTTAAAATCTCCTGTTTTACCTTAAAAACAAGCCCCTGCGAATACCTTGGTATTTGTATGGATTTTCGACCGTGTGCGGGCGAAAAGGAATAGCAAGAGGGTAGCGCGCTAAAGCGACGCTACGGGTTTGATTTGCTGCGCAAAGGGTTTTAAATAAAGGGATTAAGAGGCTTTTGAAAAGCATGGGAATCAAAGGAGTTTGTTGAAAACCATCGCCTACTATTTGTAAACATTGAAAAAGTTTGTTGAAAAATGCGTGTAAAGAAAAAGTATAGCTACGATTACCTAGCATTGAACCTAAAGGCATCGGTGGTCAAACGCTTTCGCGCCTTCTCCAAGAAAATCGCAAAGTCCCAGTCCGAAGCCCTGAACACTATGTTGGATTTTTTTGAGTGGCACGGGCTTAATCCCTCACAGAAGTTTGCCAAAAGCATACTTCAAGAAATCCTTAAAAATCGAGAGCAAACCAACAAATCCATTAAAAGAAATGAGGCCACCATTGCCATTATCCGAGATATTGAAATCAACCAGACCAAGCCGAACAATGCCATGCTACTTGCGCTTTTTGGGGAGGATGTCAAAGACAAGAAACCCATCCGAAAAGAAAAAAAACAAACCGAAAAAAAAGCGGGTTCCCCCACTGAAATAGAACTGACCGTTCCCAAGATCCGCTATGAACGACTGACCGAAAAAATGGAGAAAATAAAACAGGATTACGGCTATGTATTGGACAAAGTTTCCCTGGTCAAGGGCAGCTTTGGCAAAGCCTATTTTAAGTTGGAACTCTCCCCATCGGAGCTTGAAAAATTCAAAAGAACATTAAAAAACAGTCAGTAATGCACATCAATATAACAGCACAGAAAATTGGGAAAAACCACGAAACCTACAACAGTAGTGTAACCGACTATGTCAACTATTTGGAGAAGGAAAACGAAGGGAAACACCCAGAACTACAAGAGCATTTCTTTGACCAAAACAATAATAAAGTAAGCCCCGAAACCGTCATTGCTGAAATCGATGGGAACACCAAAAAACTCAAAAAAAGAGACCCGAAGTTTTATTCCATTGTGGTCAGTCCAAGTGCCAAAGAACTCAAGCATCTCAATAACGACCCTGCCCTACTCCGAAAGTATACACGGGAACTGATGAAGGACTATGCCGCTTCCTTTTATCGCGACCGAAAGGTTACCGTCGATGACCTCAAGTACTATGCAAAAATTGAACACGAGCGCAGCTTTCGAGGGTTTGAGAAAAAGGTGGAAGAAAACGCCCCCTACCGAAAACAAATAGCAAAACTCAGAAATGATTTGGCAAAAGCAAACCGTGGGGAACTTGATGGAAATGTCAAAAAAATACAGCAGAAAATTGATAAACTCATGGCCGAAGCTCCTCATAAAATCAATGGGAAACTGGTTGCGGAAGGGATGAAAAAGGAAGGTTTTCAAACCCATGTCCATATCATCATAAGCCGAAAAGATGTCACCAATACCTATAGCCTTTCCCCCAATTCCCAACACCGAAAGAACACGACCATTCTTAACGAAAAAGAACAAAAACAGGGCTTTGATCGCAACAAATTCTTTGATGCGGCCGAGCAACGATTTGATAAGACATTTGGATTTGAACGAAGCTTTGTTGACCGATACAGCACAAAAAAATTGTATCGAAAAGACCCAAAAAAGTTCTTTGCACTGGTAGCAGGATTACCAACCAATGAACGGGAACTGGCCTTAAAATCCTTGCACAAGTTGAATGTTCCAACGAACAAAAAGGGAGTGGCCTTAAAACTATTTCAAAAGGCCGGATTGCCTGTTCCCAGCATTCCCACCAATAAGGTGCAACTGGCTATAAAGGCCTTCAACAAACTCAAAAAAGGACTGGGCAGGGCGATAGAATCAGGGTCGATAGGTGTTTAATTTAAATAGGATAATATGGAAAATTCAATGGTATTGCTGCTAACTTTATTCATGGGTATCGCCATGGAATTTTTGCTGATTCGTTATCTGAGATACGGCTTTTACCTCACGCTGGTATTGCTAATGCTACTAACAGGTATAGCTTACTATATCCTACCAACAGTTGTATTTTTAAAGTTCATTTTATATGGTTTGACTCCCCTCTTATTTATTGCCATCATCTTATATGTATTTGTGGCCAAGGAAGAAACTACCAGCCATACCAATGAAAAATACAGGGCAGTTTTACTGACCAAAGGATACCGTTTGATCCTCGACAATATCCGCCGTGGTATCTCCATTATCGGGTCGGCAGGAAGTGGTAAAACGGAAAGTATTGTCTACAATTTATTTGGACATTTGGCCGCTTATGGGTTTTGTGGGGTAATGCATGATTATAAAAACTTTGAGATCACGGAAATGGCCTATCCCATCTTTAAGGAAACCGATAAGGAGTTCTTTATTATTTCCTTTGACCCCATTTACAATAGGGTCAATCCCATTGCCCCGAAATACATTCCCGATGAAGAAAGCGTTCACGAAATCTCACGCGTCCTTTTGGAAAACCTATTGGAACTTAAAGAAAGTGGAAGCACGGGAACCTCCAAATTTTTTAATGATGCCGTCGAAGGGTTGATTGGCGGATTGATCTGGAGATTGAAGGTGGACTATCCCGATTATTGTACCATTCCCCATATGATTGCCTTGTACCAACACTTGACTACGGAAGAACTAATGGAGTTTTTAAGTGCCAATACTACCTCCAAAGCCATGGCCGATGCCTTTATCAGCGGTGTGGATTCCGATAGACAAACGGCAGGGGTAAAAGGTACTTTGGCCAATGCTTTTAAAAAGATAAGTACCCAAAAAATCTTTATGGTCTTGTCCGCGGACGAAGTGCCCTTGGATGTCAACAACCCCAATCATCCTGCTGTGATCTCTGTGGTCAATGACCCGAAAAAAGAAACCTCCTTATCTCCCGTTATTGCCGCCATAATCCATTCCATTACCAAGCAAATGAGCGAACGAAATCGATTGTCTTCCTTTCTTTTGATGGAAGAAGCGGCAACCTTGCGTTTGTTGAACATGCATCGTATTCCTGCTACTTTACGGAGTTATGACATTGCGACTATCTATGTGTTGCAGGACAAAATCCAAAACGATATGATGTACGGGGACAAGGCAAGCAAGGCCATCTTAAGCAACCTATCCTACCAATTTTTTGGAAAGGCCAATGACCCCGACACCGCCAAATACTACGAACGTTTCTTTGAGATTGTGAAGAAAGAAACACGCAGTGTCAGCAAGGGATATTCCTTAAATTTTGATACCAGGGTGACCCAAGGAGAAAAAGAAGTGGCCAAACGACGTGCCGATGCTTTTTATGGATTGCAGCAAGGGGAATTTGTGGTTTTCTTTGATGGGAAGGACAAAAAAGTGCGGTTTAAAATGCCGCAAATTAAAAGGGAATTGCCGAAGCCCATGACTATAGATGTGGATGAATTAAAATCAAATTTTGAAAGGATTCATAGGGAGGCAGCTTCTATTTTTAAATAACAGAAGATTCTTGCTAATTACACAAAAACCTTAGTTTTTTTAAGGTTTTTGTGTAATTATGTTTGGGTAAAAAACCATAACTTACTTGTCTCTCCCATACTATATTTTCACCATTAATATTAACGTACATGATATTGTTGAAATACACAGTAAGAAGGAATAAAAATAAATAAATGTACATATCCAAAGTAACCCTAATTAACTTCAGGAACTTCAAAAACACGCTGTTTGAGTTCAAAAAAGGCATTAACACGATAATTGGAGAAAATGGGTCGGGAAAAACTAACCTATTTAGAGCGATTAGACTTCTCCTAGATGATAATATGTTGAGAATGTCATATAAGCTCAATGAGGGTGATTTCAATAGGCATCTCGGTGATTGGAAAGGTCATTGGATTATTATTAGTGTCGAGTTTGCTGACTTATCACCAGACGAGGCTGTCCAATCTCTTTTTGTGCATGGGGTTGGTAATGTTGAGGATAGTACCGTCGATAGAGCAACATATAATCTCTTCTTCCGCCCAAAAGCAGATATACGATTAAGGCTATCTCAATTAGAGAGAGGAGATACCGAGGGCATGAATGCCATTCTCAGTGAAATTTCTATTGATGACTACGAAACTTACTTTACAGGAAAGAGTAGTGTTGATTTTAATGATGAGAATATATACCAAGAGGTTGTTGGTGATTTTGATGCAGTCCAATTTACCTTTCCAGACGATGCTTCAAAAGTTGGAGTGAGAGTTCCTCATCAACTATCAATCTCAAAAGAAGTTTCGTTCACTTTCATTCAAGCATTAAGGGACGTAGTATCCGATTTTCACAATACCCGAACAAATCCACTGTTAAGTCTGCTGAAGATGAAAAGTGAGGATATAGATGAGGAAGACTACGCTTCAATATCAGATACAGTCAAAGAACTGAATGAGTCTATTGAACAGTTGCCAGATGTCCTAGACGTTTCAAAAAACATCAAAGAAACTATCAAATCAACCGTAGGCGAAACTTACTCTCCCTCGTCACTTACTATCAAATCAAATTTATCAGACGAAGCCAACAAATTACTTCAGTCATTAAAGCTGTTTATAGGAGAGCCAGATGAAGATTACGAGGGGGCAGTTCATGAACTTAGTTTGGGCGGAGCAAACCTCATTTACCTAACGTTAAAACTGTTGGAGTTTAACTATCAAAAAGCAAGAGAGACATTTGCCAATTTCTTATTAATTGAAGAACCTGAAGCGCACATCCATACTCATATTCAAAAAACCTTATTTGATAAGCTGGATTATGGAGATACACAAATAATTTATTCTACCCATTCAAATCAAATTTCTGAGGTTAGCAACCTTTCAAACATTAATGTCTTGAGCAAGAGAAGAAACCACGCCGTTTCTTTTCAGCCCGCACGAGGACTTAATGACGATAAGGTTGAAAAGCTTGAGCGATATCTTGATGCTATTAGAACGAATCTGTTGTTTGCAAAGGGAGTAATGTTAGTTGAAGGGGATGCAGAGGAGTTACTCGTGCCGTTGCTCATAAAAAATGTTCTCGGTGTGAGTCTTGATGAGCTCGGCGTCAGCATCATCAATGTACGCAGCACAGGTTTTGAAAACATAGCAGAAATATTCCATAGCGCCAGAATTCAGAGAAAGTGCGCGATTATTACAGACCTTGATGCTTCAATTATTGATTACACACCACAAGAAGGGGATGGTGAGACTTTAGAAAAATTTAAAAGCAAGTGCAAGAATTCTGAAATTAAGGGTGCTGATAGAAAAGCTAAACTTGATGAGTTTGTAAGGGAAAATGATTGGCTAGATGTTTTTTATGCAGACCATACCTTCGAAGTAGATTTTTTGATGGCGGGTAATCAATTCGAGGTTGGTAAGACTCTACTTGAGGTATATGAGGATAAACTAACCATAAAACTCGCAAAAGAAGAGCTTGATTCTGGTGATGTTGCAGTTGCAGGGAAAAGGATTTTGACAATGGCTAAAAATAAGGGAAAAGGATGGTTTGCAATTTTGCTTGGAAAATATGTTGACTATAAAACTTACATCCCAGATTATATTGCTGATGCTTTAAATTTCGCAATCCCAAAGTTAGCAAAGACTGTCATCTCTGACATTATTAAATATAGAATAGGGAAGAACATTAAGGATGATGAGTCCCTTAATTTCGATAGAACCAAAGCTGTTTTGGAATCATTTTTGATCAATGAAGCTAATTTGACCGACCTTCTTGATACATTAGAAGGAGACTACGAAGATGATGCAGCCCTAAACTTCCTCAAAGCTATCTAGTTATGTTTGTTTGGACTGAGGATGAACTGAATGAAAAGCAAACGGCTGTTGTCAAGAATGAGGCAAATATTCTTTTGGTCGCGTGCCCAGGAAGCGGTAAGACGAGAACCCTCACTTACAAGGTAGCATATGAGTTAAGCAAACTCGATGATGCTCGCAAGTTCGTAATTGCAATTACCTACACCAATATAGCAGCCGAAGAAATAAAGGAACGTGTTCAACTGTTAGGAGTCGATACTACTCAGCTATGGATTGGTACTATTCATGCCTTTTGTAATGAATGGATTTTGAAACCATATTTTTCGTTACTGGAAGATTTAAAATTTGGGTTCAGAATAATTAGTGCACATGAATCAGAAGAGCTTCTAGTATCTTTTTGTGAGCCTTACAAAAAACAAAGGGTTACCTCTTGGGATTGTGGACACTATGCAACCATAAATGGTATTCAAACTGAAATTACTGCTGGAAGTAAGAAACAGTACGTTGATAGAGTACTTGAGGACTATTTTGCTTACCTCAGAGATAATCATGCTGTTAATTATGAACAAATCTTGAGTTACTCCTATGAACTTCTTGTAAAACATCCAATTATTTCAGAAACTCTTTCAAATCTCTTTATCCATATTTTGGTAGATGAATATCAAGATACCAAGGATATTCAGTACCATATTATTGGAAAGATTTATAAAGCAGGAAAAGGAAAAACTATTGGCTTTATCGTTGGCGACCCAAATCAGTGTATCTATAGCAATTTGGGAGGTTATCCAATTTCGCTTGAAAACTTAAATGCAATCTCAGGGATTTCATTTGAGTTGCACCATTTAGAAAATAATTATCGCTCATCACGGAATATTGTTGAATATTTTGATGTATTCAAAACCTATGCTAATACTATTATTCCTTCAAGTAATAATATAGACTATGAAAGTATCATTACGCATGATGAAGCAACGAATGTCGCAGACCTGGTTACCGAAATTGTAAGACTTTTGCAATACAATATCGATGTAAGAAGCGTACACCCTAATGAGATTTGTATAGTTGCTCCGCAGTGGGTTCATCTTGCACCTATCACTCGAAGCCTCATTATCGCTATGCCCGACTATAGTTTTAACGGACCCGGAATGGCTCCTTTCTCAAGGGACTTAGACAACTTTTGGTACAAGCTCTCAAGAATTGTACTGACTGAGCCATCTCCTGACATGTTTGTTCGAAGGTTAAGATGGGCAAACGAGGTAATTGATGATTTAGAATCTTCAGGGTTTAATACCTCTGCATTAAACAGCAAGCAAATCCTGAAAATATGTAATGCAATTGAGCTTGATGAAATAGATGGATTAATGTACCTAGAGCAATTCTTTGTCAAGTTCCTAGAGGCGGTTGGTGTTGAACTTGATGTATACCAAACATTAAAAAGTAGTTTTGACTCATTTTTTGAAAGTTCTAGAAAGAGAATTGATAGAATAAAATCTGAGGGCAATGACTCTATAGAAAATATTGAAAGCTTCAAAAAAGTATTCAAACAGAGAGAAGGTATAACAATCTCGTCAATACATGGAGTCAAAGGAGCAGAATATGATACGGTTATTGCTTTTGGAATACTTCAAGGATACGTCCCTCATTGGTTTGATGATGGTGGAGATATCTCTGCAAAACGCCTACTATATGTACTTTCATCTAGGGCGAGAAAAAATTTGCACATAATTTCTGAACGCGGGAGAACAACAAGGGGTGGCAGTCAATATGCTACTACTCAAGTTTTAAGAGCGAGAACATATTCGTACGGTTCTGTAAATTTTAATGGTTAATACAACAATTCAAAATTAGGTTTTTCAATAGTCCAAATGAGCATTAAAAAAAATCAACATTATGTTTGGCGACACTATTTAAAACCTTGGTCAATTGATAGTAAAATATGTTGTAAAAGAAATGATGATGTTTTCAATACATCACTTAAAAATGTAGCAGTTGAAAAGTTATTTTATGAATCCGTACAACTAAAAGAAGAAGAAGAAAATTTTGTTCTAAATATTATGAAAAATTTGGAACCATCTCTTCAAGGGCCTCTTTTAGAATTGTTTAATTTCTATAAATGGACAACCAAGTTTGAAATTACCAGAAAAAATGGAATCGAAGAATTTCATACTAATCTTGAAAAGAAAGGAATTAAATTCCTTAATAATCTATACCTAGAAAACACTTTATTCTTAAACAATCAAAACCATCAAAGAGACTTCTGCAATTATATCGGTGCCCAATATACCAGAACACGAAAAATGAGGGAAAATTTGACTTTAGGGGGTATATTATCAAACTATAGTCTTGATATGAATAGATTATCGAATATCATGCACTTAATTTTTATTGTAGTAATCGGTAATTGGTTATTCTCAAGAGGAAAAATAGAATTTCTTAAAGTATCCGGGGATTTAAATCTGATTACAGCGGACCAACCTATAATTAATACGAAAGGAACAATCGATTTGAATGAAACGCCAGAAGAATTTGAGCTTTATTATCCGTTAACACCAAAATTGGCCCTTTATTTAAGCGAAGAAAATGAAGGAATTAGGCATTTGAATAACGTAGAAATTAAAGAATTTAATAGTCTTATAAAGACGCATCATTATAAACAGTTATTCGCCTTAGGAGTGGGCGACATTTAACAAACACATAGCACTTTAGCCCGTTAGAATTCTTTTAGAAACAAAAGCAGTTGATTAAGTGGTAGACAGAATTGTATTTTATTCAAAAGGAGATATGGCATCAAACCATTCACTGATAAAAGCGGAGAAAATCCTAGACAATTACAGGTCTGATAAGGAGTTTTCAATTAATGATCTTTTGGAAATCTACAATATCCAATTACATTTTGACAATAATCTTTTCTTGGCTAAATGGAGTGAGAATGACAAGGAATCTTACAATAAAATCCTGAAAAACAATTGGAATTTACTAAAAAGACGACTTGTCAAAATCAATGATAAAAACATTGAAGAAACCCTATCAGGTCTTGAATACCAATACCGTAAAAATTTTTGGGAACTTATTAACCAATTTAGATGCTATGAAAACATCTCAGATATTGGTTTAAGTAAAGTCCTATCTAAACATCCACTACATATTGACTTCATTCTTCCTCAAAAAAATATTGTCTACAAATTCGATAAGGTTATCAAAGACTTTCTATTGACCTATGAAGAGTCAGCCGAAATCTTGTTGACACAATTCGAGGAGAAAAAATCGGATAAGGAACGTTCGTCCTACCATTTCCCAAAGAGTTTGAATCTCAAGGACAAAGAAGCTATTATTAGCGACTATCTTGACCACGAGCAAGCCAATCTAAATTACATTAGATTGGTTGAAAACTCTAAAGATTCCGATAAATTGAGATTATCGGGAAAAACCAGGTTGAAGGCCAAGAAACGATCCCAAGAAATAAACAATGAAATATTCGAGAAGGGCCATGCCTGGAGTGAACGCGTTCAAGTCGGACTTCGTGAAGACCAAGAGGAGCCAGTAAAATTTAACCGCGAACATGACTTATTCGAGGCCATTTATAGCACGAAGTTCTTGGACAGCATTGAAGATGATATTGAATTGTTTAGTATGTTCAGGCACCTATTTAGATACCTTGACGAGACTTCTGTGATTACCTTGGTCAGTAAAAGAAGTGAACTGAATGTTTTTGAACGAATCTCTTTAAAATCAAAAAATGAATATGCGAAGGGGGAAGTATTCTCACGAAAGGAATATCTCTCATTTCTTCAATTGCATATTCTCAATGCCTACTTGGAAACCAAGGACCGTAAAGTAGAAGATTTGATAAATTCATTCATAATACACCTAAACAATCTAATTGATACATGTGAATTCGTTTTTAAAATAAGGGATTCAGAAGCTTCCTATTTAGAACGTATACGAACGGTTCTGCCAGACTTGGATTTTTTGCTACGACAATACCAGAATTTGGCCGAAGATGGTACCATTGATCTAGAGTTGATACAGGAAAGCTCCAAGCCTATTGCATTAGAACAAATTAAAAGTCAATCCAATAAAAAGTACGTGTATTCTGAGGACAATCTGATTTTACAACTGAAGCACTTATTCTTCTCGGATCAGAGCCATCTGTTCTACACAGATAAATACAAGAGCAAATACAACAACCTATTTGATTTATTGACCAAAGAAAAAGTCCTTCTAGATGATTTTGCAAATTTCCAAAAAGACATCATACAAAATTTGATTCGAGATGGTTATTTGAGTATTGATGAGAGCAAGAATGTTGTAATTGAAAGCATTGCCTTAATATACATCATAAGGGAACTGAATCGAAATGAAATGATAAACTACTGGCATTATCCCAGATTCATCCGAGAGAAATTAGATGAAATGATACAAGAAGGGAATTTGTTTTTTGAAAATACATTATTCACAAAAGAAGAAAAAAGATATTTAAACTATTACCTCAATAAAAGAGAATGCACAAATGGCTATGATTTGAGGAATAGATACCTCCATGGAACTAACACATTATCTGAAGATAAGCAAAAACAAGACTACTACCTCCTCTTGAAGGTGATTGTGCTCATCTTGCTAAAAATTGAAGATGATATAAGATTAAGCTAGAAATTAAAGGAGAGTTGTAATCGGTCATTTTACATTATCGCAAAGAAATGATGTTTCTATTTATTCGATAAGCTGTCGAATAATAAAAAGTGCAATTCGACAGGGTATAGTTTTTTTTCAATTATTAATCAATTTATAATTTAGTCCTTTAAAAGCTTTAAAATGATAAATGGCAAACTATTTGAGCCCTCGAACTACCTTTTCAAAGTTGATTACTTCAAAAAAGGAAAGCCAAAAGGGAAAAGAGGTAACGAAACCTATGCAAATACATATAGAGAAGTTCTTTATGAATTTTTACTAAAGGAACTTTGTGAAAAAGTACATGGTCATGACTGGTGGAACATGGCTTTAGAAGATAAAGATATCATCTGTCATAAGGAAAGTAATGTATCAGCATATTATACGGTAATCTTTAAAGAGTTTGGCAAAGTATTATGCGAATACGAAGTAGAAATGGAGGTTATCGGATGTCATAAAAACATTGCCAACAACCCTGAGACATCTCCAATTAGAAGAATAGAAAATAGTTAAGTTCAATTGCCTAATCTTTTTAGAATAAAAAAGACTATTGTTGAGTTTCATTATAACAATAGTCTTCTTTAGACATGATTTAACCTTCAAAATAAAACTACACTTGAATAATCACCTCAATTTTCCTCAAACCTCCTTTAACAGGCTTTCTGAAAGATTTTTTAATTATCCGCAAAGTATTTAAGCTTATCATGCAATTTCCCTATTGCCGTTTATTACCTCCTGTAGCTTGCTCATATCATCTCTTAACTTCTTTTCCACCACATTGGCGTAAATCTGTGTGGTAGAAAGCTTAGCGTGTCCCAATAGTTTGGATACCGTTGCAATGGGCACTCCATTAGAAAGAGTCACCGTTGTTGCAAATGTATGTCTAGCGATATGACAGGTTACCTTGATATCAATTTCACAGAGAGAAGCAATCTCTTTCAAATAGTTATTCATTTTTTGATTAGAGCAAACGGGCAGTAACCGTTCCGAATCCTCAAAACCTTTATACTTGTTCAAAAGCATTTTTGCCCTATCCAAAAGAGGGATTTTTACAGGTTCATCACTTTTTTCTCGGTATAAGGATAACCACATATTGCCATCAATTCCCATTACCAGGTTTTGACTTGTAAGCATCTTTACATCTATATAGGATAACCCTGTATAGCAACAGAAGATAAACACATCCCTGACACGGGCAAGTTTTAGATTCTTTAATTCTATGGTTTCAAAAGAATCCAATTGTTTCTTGGTCAAGAACCCATTTTTGAATTTGGTATAGCTCAATTGGTATTTTTCAAAAGGATGTTTTGCAATCCATCCTAACTTTTCAGCAAATCCCATAAGCTTATTGAGACGCTCAATATGCTTCATTATCCCATTGTTTTTAAGGGGTTGTGCCCTACTCAAGTGGTTTTTAGGGTTTCGCAAGTATAATTCAAAATCGACCACAAAACTATACTGGATATATTCCAGAGGTATGTCGGTGGCCTTAAATTTTTTGATTAAAAAATTCTGCAAATAGGTTTCAGTGGTACTATAGTTTTTTAAGGTCCCTGGAGCCAATTTAAACCTGTTCTTATCAAAATGGTACTTGGATAGTCCCAACAAGGTTTCGTTACTGTGGTCCGTTCCTAGATACCTTGCTTTAACCGCTTGAGCGGTAACAAACCTTCCTTCCTTTTTTAATTGCTTGTAACAATCGGTAAGATCTGTGTAGATGCCATCCAAATCTTCATTTAAGATACGGGCCTCTCTGGTCTTGCCATTGGCGCGGTTCATTTTTCCGTTCCACGCATCCATTGGAAATAATATTCCCAAACTCATTTCTGCCCTTTTTCCATCTACGGTAATTCTGGCATAAAGTGGTGCGCTATCGCCTTTCTTTTTGGCAAGGTTTTGCCAAAAGAGAATAGTGAATGTTTTTGAAGTTTTCATGTTCTTTCGTTTTAGGTAACCGAATAAATTCCATTAACGAAAGTTAAATCACGTCGAAAGCCTTGCTCTCACTAAGAAGTTACAAAAAAATAGGTAACCGAATAGGTAACCGAATAGGTCACTTTTTAAACAAAAAAATAGCTAACCAAATGAAATCAAAAAAAATTAAATTCTTGATTATCATAAAGTTAGCTATTACATGATACCATATAAAATGGTTTCGTCGGGGTGGCAGGATTCGAACCTGCGACCTCCGCGTCCCAAACGCGGCGCGATAACCGGGCTACGCTACACCCCGAATACTGTTTATTACAATACTTCAAAAACTATATTCCAAAAACTACCAAAAAAATACCTCTTGGTAAACCTGAAACAGATACGGTTAAAAAATGCGGAGAGAATGGGACTCGAACCCATGCGACACTTACGCGTCGACAGATTAGCAATCTGCTCCGTTACCACTCCGGCACCTCTCCTTTAATCCTATTTGTATAAGAACCTGCGCAAAACGCGGATGCAAAAATACTTTTTCATTATTAAGAACGCAACTATTTTTTAGTTTTTTTATAGCTAAAAGTAATAGTCCAAACTCTTAAGGCATTATTCCGGATATTCTACCCTAAGATGATATATATTGGTAAGCTTTTGCTTTAATACTTTTTTTACCGTCTCTATTTCTTTGAAGGTAATATTGGCATTCAGGAACTGATTGGCCTGCATTTGTCCGGAAACTATTTTATCCACAAACTCGTTGATCATTAAAAAAGTTGGGTTTTTTAAACTTTTGGAAGCCGCCTCTACCGAGTCGGCCATCATTAAAATGGCAGTTTCCTTAGAAAATGGTATGGGTCCAGGGTACTTAAAATTAGATGCATCCACCTCATCTCCCAACTCCTGTTGCTTCTTATAAAAATAAAAAACCAAATTAGTTCCGTGGTGTGTCCTGATAAAGTCGATGACCCGATCTGGAAGTTTATTTTTTCTTGCAATTTCGATGCCCTCTATCACATGATCAATTATGATTTTGGCACTGTCCAGAGGTCTTAACTCGTCATGTGGGTTTATATTGGTAATCTGATTCTCGGTAAAGTAGGTTGGATTGTTCATTTTACCAATATCGTGGTACAAGGCCCCAACCCTTACCAACATGGAGTTTGCACCTATTTCATTTGCTGCGGCCTCAGCAAGATTGGCCACCTGTAGGGAATGATGAAATGTTCCCGGCGCTTTGTTGGAAAGCACTTTCAATAATTTGGAATTCGTATCGGAAAGTTCCAATAAGGAAACATCGGATACCAACCCAAATATTTTTTCATAGATATATATTAGGGGCTGCGCAAATAAGGTAATCATACCATTTAACAGGAAAAAACCAAAGACCCACCAATCTATATTGTCCAAATTACCTTCATGTATAATATGGAAGGCCAAATAACCTACGATGTAAATTAATGTAATCTGTCCTACCGAAATAAATAAATTGGCTCTTTTGTACAGCTCGGAAACAGACAATATGGTAACGATTCCCGCAATGATCTGTAAAAAGATATATTCAAAACTATTGGGCACTATAAAACCTAATATCAAAACGGTAAGTACATGCACATAAAGACCTAATCTAGCATCGAAAAAAGTCTTTAAGATCAAAGGAAGAATACACAGGGGAACAACAAATAAATAGGCCACGTTATATTTTACCACCAGTGTGGTGACGAAGACCATTAAAAGAATATTAAAAAAAATGAATGTCACCTTGGTGTTGTTTCTGAAAATTTCAGGTCTATACTTTTTTAGAAAAAGAAATAACATCATTAATACCAACGCGACCAATATGGTATAGCCGAATAGAATAAAGTAGTAATTGCTGGCCGTCCAAAGCTCGGATTCATACTCTTCCTTCAGGGAATTCAGAATATTGTAATTCTCCGCCTCAACTACCTCTCCCCGGGCTATGATCAATCTGCCTTCATCAATATTCCCCCTGGTATACGAAATTTTGGAAAGCTCATCTTCCTCTTCTTTTTGGGACAGGTTTTGATCATAAAAGACATTGGGTTTAATGATATCGTAAAACAAGTCCTCAAAAGCAGCTTTATGATCACTTAGACGCCTTTTTGCCAATACATTTTCAATAATCTTGTTTATGTCCTGTATAGTGTAAAGTTTGTTGGATCGTATACGCTGTGCTTCCTTGTCACGTATAAGGTAAATACGGTTACTTGCATTATTTTTTTCGCTTTGACCAAGGACCCCGTTTTTATAAATTTCCGATATGATTTCCTTTCCTACCCTATTTAAGGTGTTTATTTGATTACGATTATATGTTTCGGCACCAAAGGTTTCAGGGATTTTTCCATCAAAGGAATCGGTAACGTTTTTTACGATATCATTATCATAGATATAGTAATCCGCCCTGTTATTTTGGATGGTCAAACGTTCCGCAGCGATTTCATCATCGCTCTTTTTGATGGAAAAATCAAAAGGGGCATAGAGATTATCATATTGCCAGGGTTTTCCCTTTTGGAATTCATACTTGAACTTTCCGCCCTTGGGAAGAAAAAAAACAATGAGAAAGATAGAAACCAGGTAAAGGAAATATTTGTAAATAAGCGATTGGTTTTTATAAAACCTGTCCAGAAATTTGCCCATACCTAAATTGTCTACTTTCAAAAATAGAAAAATATAAACTGAAAAAATGCTTTTACCATTATATACGTATGCATTGCGGTTTAATTTATTAATTTCGTAGCATTAAATTTTCACCTAATGATGAAGCAAGTTGTAATCGTATCCGTAGCACGGACACCCATTGGAAGTTTTATGGGAGCGCTTTCCAGTATTCCGGCACCTAGACTGGGCGCCATGGCCATTAAAGGAGCCTTGGAAAAAATAAACTTAAAACCAGAAATGGTCGAGGAAGTTCTGATGGGCAATGTAGTGCAGGCGGGAACGGGACAGGCACCGGCAAGGCAAGCCGCGATATTTGCGGGCATCCCAAATACCGTTCCCTGTACGACGATCAACAAGGTGTGTGCCTCCGGAATGAAGACCGTTATGCAAGCGGCCCAGTCCATAGCACTGGGAGATACTTCTATCGTAGTTGCCGGGGGTATGGAAAATATGAGCCTTATCCCTCATTATGTACACATGAGAAACGGTCACAAATTTGGGCCATCTACCTTGGTCGATGGTATGCAGAAAGATGGTTTGGTGGATGTCTATGATCAAAATGCCATGGGCGTATGTGCAGATGCATGTGCCGTGGAACACGAATTTAGCAGGGAAGAACAAGACAATTTTGCCGTACAATCCTATCAAAGGTCCGCTGATGCTTGGAAATCGGGTAAGTTTGCCGATGAAGTTATCCCAGTGGAAGTACCACAACGTAGGGGGGAACCTTTGAGGGTAACGGAAGATGAAGAATTTAAAAACGTGAAACTTGAAAAAATTCCGGTACTGCGTCCTGCGTTTTCCAAGGACGGTACGGTTACCGCTGCCAATGCCTCTACTATAAACGATGGGGCCGCCGCTATCATATTGATGAGCGCGGACAAGGCCAAGGAATTAAATTTAGAGCCCTTGGCGACCATAAAGAGTTATGCGGATGCCGCTCAGGAACCAAAATGGTTTACCACAGCACCGGCCAAAGCGCTTCCCAAAGCAATTGACAAAGCCGGTATTTCCATTGATGATGTAGATTATTTTGAATTTAACGAGGCCTTTGCCGTGGTGGGATTGGCCAACATGAAGTTACTGGGTCTTACAGATACCAATGTTAATGTTAACGGAGGTGCCGTTTCCCTTGGGCACCCCTTGGGATGTTCCGGGGCTCGAATACTAATTACCTTGTTAAGCGTGTTAGCGCAAAATAACGGCAAAATAGGAGCGGCGGCCATATGTAATGGAGGAGGTGGTGCATCGGCAATGGTATTGGAAAAAAAATAATATAAAGCCCCTGTAAAGCAACTCTATGCAATACGGTATTTGCCACCTTAGTATTGTTCCGGTACGACTAATTGCAGATGATGCAAGTGAAATGACCACCCAACTATTGTACGGAGATCATTTTAAGGTTTTGGAAGAACGAAAAAAATGGAGTAGGATACGTATTTCCTATGATCAATATGAGGGCTGGATCAACAATAAGCAGTTTACCATTATCACGGAAGAAGCGTTCCAAACCATAGAAAAATTGGAAACGACCAGATATTCCGCAGACTTGGTATCCTCTATCTGCACCCAAAAAGACATTCTGATTCCCATTGCCCTGGGCTCCTCGATACATAATCTAACTTTACTGTCGCACAGGTACGAAGGTAATTCCATAGAAGGCGTAATGGAAAAATCGAACCTCATCGAAACCGCAGCATTGTATGTAAACGCACCTTATCTATGGGGTGGTAAAACTCCTTTTGGTATAGACTGTTCCGGGTTTACCCAAATGGTCCATAAAATTAATGGGTATAAATTGGCAAGAAACGCAGTCCATCAATCGGAACAAGGCATGGCTTTAAGCTTTATAGAAGAAAGCGAACCAGGAGATTTGGCTTTTTTTGATAATAGTGAGGGGGTAATAGACCATGTAGGAATCATTATGCAGAACAACCACATTATCCATTCTTATGGAAAAGTACGCATAGACCGGTTAGATCATACCGGAATTTTTAATAATGAAATTGGGAATTATACGCATAAATTAAGGGTAATCAAAAAAATTATCTAACAGAAAGGGCCATGATGATCATGGCCCTTTTTAGTACATAACTATACGGTACTTATTATTCTCCCAACAATTTTTTCACCCGCATAAAATTTTCATTATCCCCTAAAGCCCCATAAATGTTCTTCAACTGGGAAAGCAAACTTTGATTATCGGGATTTTGCTTTAAGGCATCTTCCAAAATCTTCACACCTTCAAGAAAAAGATTATCTTTCTTTTCCTTAAGTACATCATATCGTGCAACATCGGCCCTTGAATTCCCCAAAGAGTTCATTTCATCGATCAATCCGTTGCCCTCGTTCACATAGGTGGTAGAAAGGTTAATTTGTGCATTGGTATAACTTGGATTTATTTCCAGTGCTTTTCTGTAGGCGTCCCTAGCCTCTTCCAAGTTTCCTTGCTCCATATTTATGGTACCTATATTGTAGAGTAAATCGGGGTTATCGGGAGCCATTGCGGAGGCTTCTGCCATCAACTCCTTGAATTTCTCCTTATCGCCCTGCTGTAAATACAGGTTGGCTTCACTAATGACCAAGTTTACGTCATTTGGATCATTGGCCCTTGCATCCTTGAAAGCCGCCAAGGCCTTTTCATCTTGACCAAGTTGTGTATAAATCAGTGCTATATTCTTGACTATTTCCGATTTTTTTGAAGGCGTTTTTTCGTCCTTGGGATCCTTTAATGTACCTGCCTTAACATATAGGTCCCTTTGCGCTTTATCCAATGTTTGAACTTCGCCGGTCTCTACATTTACCCCGGTATAAACGGTACTGCTTCCATCGTAGCCCACGGATTTCAATTCCTCATAATAACCTAGGGCATCCTCATAATGGCCGCCGTTCACGGACATACTGGCCGCAAAATATAACCAGGATGTATCTTTTGGACTAAGTTTATAGCCCTTGTACAATTTCTCAGCTGCAACTTTGTACCTTTTTTCTTTTTCATCCTCGACGGCAGAATTTACCAGAGTGGCGGTCAATTCGGTCAGTTTTTGTTTAGACTGTGAACCATACTTGGCCTTACCACTTTTTTCTTCGACCGATATTACTTCATTATAAGAGGATATGGCCACATCAAAAGCATCCGTATCTCCTTTTTGAGCTAAATCGGAATATACATTACCTTTTACAAAGTGGTACTGTGCCTGCATCCTTGGATCGGCACTTCCAATAAGGGACGAAGCACCTTCTAGGGCTGTTTTAGCGGCAGCGGCATCGCCACCCTTCAAAGCTTTTTCAGCAGCTTTAATTTCCGCTTTTTGTGAAAAACCGACTATGGAAAATGTCATAGCCGCCAGAATTAAAATTTTAGTTTTCATATTTAATTTAAATTAATGTATTAGTGTTTATCAAAGTTAATCTTTTGTTTCGGTACCTTCATTATCAAGAGCCGTGCCATCTTCTTCGTTCACTTCTATGTTCAGAATATCCGCTTCGTCCATTGCCTCCTCATCTTTCATCACTTTGGCCACTGCGGCAATAGAATCCTCATCCTTTAAATTGATAAGTTTAACCCCTTGCGTAGCCCTTCCCATTACCCTAAGGTCCTCTACACTCATTCGAATGGCGATACCAGATTTGTTTATGATCATTAGATCATCGGAATCCGTTACACTTTTTATCGCAACGAGACCACCTGTTTTATCCGTTATAGAAATGGTTTTTACACCTTTACCTCCTCTATTGGTAATCCTATAATCGTCGATGCTGGATCGCTTACCGAAGCCGTTTTCCGAAACGACCAAAATCTCGTCGTCAAAATTATGGACCGACACCATACCTATGACCTCATCTTCTTCGCTTGCCAAGGTAATGCCCCTAACTCCCGAGGCATTTCTCCCCATGGGTCTGGTCTTACTTTCCTCGAACCGAATGGCTTTACCTGATTTTAGTCCTAAAAATATCTGGCTGGTACCCGTAGTAAGTTTGGCTTCCAATAACTCGTCCCCTTCTCGAATCCCAATAGCGTTGATACCGTTTTGACGTGGTCTGGAGTATTGTTCCAAGGACGTCTTTTTCACCGTCCCTTTTTTGGTCGCCATGATTACATAATGACTATTTACATAATCCTCATCTTTTAAATCCTGAGTGCATATGAATGCCTTTACCTTATCATCTTGTTCTATATTGATCAGGTTTTGAATGGCCCTGCCCTTGGAAGTTCTGCTTCCCTCGGGAATTTCATATACCCGCATCCAGAAACATTTCCCTTTTTGGGTAAAGAACAACATATATTGATGGTTGGTACCCACAAAAAGATGCTCCAAGAAGTCTTCGTTTCTCGTTGAGGACGCTTTCTGGCCAACTCCTCCCCTGTTTTGGGTCTTATATTCCGTTAAAGGTGTCCTTTTGATATATCCGGCATGGGAAATTGTAATCACGACTTGCTCATCGGGAATCATATCCTCAATGCTTAGGTCCCCTCCGGCAAAGTTGATCTCTGAACGCCGTTCATCACCATATTTTTCCTTTACCACTAGAAGTTCGTCCTTGATAATCTGCATTCTTCGATCCTTCTTTTCCAGAATATCCTTTAAATCCGCGATCGTTTTTATGATTTCATCGTACTCGGAACGTAACTTGTCCTGTTCAAGACCCGTAAGCTGACGCAAACGCATTTCAACGATAGCTTTGGATTGTATTTCCGTAAGCTTAAAACGTTCCATTAGATTTTCACGTGCCTCATCGGCATTTGAAGACGCCCTAATTATCGCTATGACCTCATCGATGTTGTCCGAAGCAATAATAAGCCCTTCCAAGATATGTGCCCTATCCTCGGCTTTCTTAAGTTCAAACTTGGTTCTTCGGACGACGACCTCATGACGATGTTCCACAAAATAGTGAATCATCTCCTTAACGTTCAACAATTGAGGTCTGCCATTTACCAATGCTATGTTGTTGACACTAAAAGAAGATTGTAAAGCCGTGTACTTATATAAGGTATTGAGCACTATATTGGGGATAGCATCTCTTTTAAGGATATAGACGATACGCATACCGTTACGATCAGATTCGTCCCGGATGCTGGAAATGCCTTCTATCTTTTTGTCATTGATCAAATCGGCCGTCTTTTTGATCATATCCGCCTTATTGATTTGATAGGGTATCTCTGTAACGATAATACATTCTTTCCCCTGAACCTCCTCAAAATTGGCTTTTGCGCGCATCACCACTCTTCCCCTTCCGGTATGAAAGGCCTCTTTTACCCCATCATAGCCGTAAATGATACCACCTGTGGGAAAATCAGGGGCCTTGATATGGGTAATTAGCTCATCTATTTCAATGGCATTATTATCGATATAGGCAACGGTACCATCTATAACTTCCGATAAATTATGCGGTGGCATATTGGTCGCCATACCCACCGCAATTCCTGACGCACCATTGACCAATAGACTTGGTATCCTGGTTGGGAGTACCTTAGGCTCCTGAAGTGAATCATCAAAGTTCAATTGGTGATCAACCGTATCCTTTTCAATATCCGCCAGCATTTCATCCGCGATCTTTCGCATACGGGCTTCCGTATATCGCATGGCAGCTGGGCTGTCCCCGTCAATGGAACCAAAGTTTCCCTGTCCGTCGACCAACATATAACGCAAGCTCCATTCCTGGGCCATACGTACCATGGAGTCATAGACGGATGTATCTCCATGGGGGTGGTATTTACCTAATACTTCCCCAACAATACGAGCAGATTTCTTGTGTGCACTACTTGATCTGACACCTAATTCATGCATCCCATACAAAACCCTCCTATGTACTGGTTTTAAGCCATCCCTGACATCGGGTAAGGCACGTGACACAATGACCGACATTGAATAGTCAATGTAGGCAGATTTCATTTCATCTTCAATGTTAATAGGAATCAATTTTTCTCCTTCCGCCATCTTGGAATTTTCTAATATTTATTTCGTTAATAAAACATGCCAATATACGCAAAATCCTAGCTCTCAAAGTACTTTGAGCATACTTTATTAAAGAATTTATTAACAGCACCAGCCCCTATGGCGGTTGATAATTTGGGTGTTAATTTTTTTGTAAATAAGGGTTTTTTTCGTCATTTAGGCATAGTTTATCGAATATGGGTACAGTATTTGCCTTAGTTTGGCATAGATTTACTAATTTTAAAGGCGAAAGGATATTTTATGGATGATAATTTTTCCCCCAGGGTAAAGGATGTAATTGCTTATAGCAAAGAAGAAGCATTGCGGCTTGGCCATGATTTTATTGGTACGGAACACTTAATGTTAGGGTTACTCCGCGATGGAAACGGAAAAGCGATCAGCATTCTGGATGCGTTGGACGTTGACCTGGATCATCTACGTAGAAAAGTGGAGATCTTAAGCCCGGCCAATCCAAACTCGGGAAATTTACAAAAAGACAAGAAAAACCTGCACCTGACAAGACAGGCGGAGCGTGCATTGAAAACAACATTTTTAGAAGCTAAATTATTTCAAAGCTCCTCTATAAATACCGCCCACTTGTTATTGTGCATTTTAAGAAATGAAAATGACCCCACCACCAAATTATTGCATAAGCTTAAAGTGGATTATGATGGTGTAAAGGAACAGTTTAAATCTATGATCACCAGCGACGATGATTTTATAGATTCACCCACCTCCGAATCTTTTCCAAGCGATTCCGATGAGGGCAACGAAGGAAAAGAAGGTACTTTCGGTGCCGCTTCCGGTCAGAAAGGAAATAAAAAATCCAAAACACCCGTTTTGGACAATTTTGGAAGGGACCTTACCCAACTGGCGGAGGAGAATAAATTGGACCCTGTCGTAGGCAGGGAAAAGGAAATAGAACGGGTTTCACAGATATTAAGTAGAAGAAAAAAGAACAATCCTTTATTAATAGGTGAACCTGGTGTTGGTAAAAGTGCCATAGCCGAAGGGCTTGCTCTCAGAATCATCAACAAAAAAGTATCGCGCATCCTCTATGGTAAACGTGTGGTCACTTTAGATCTAGCCTCTTTGGTGGCGGGGACCAAATACCGCGGGCAGTTCGAAGAAAGGATGAAGGCGGTAATGAACGAACTGGAGAAGAACGATGACGTTATTCTTTTCATTGATGAGATACATACCATTGTTGGTGCAGGTGGGGCTACGGGAAGTCTTGATGCCTCCAATATGTTTAAACCCGCTTTGGCAAGAGGGGAGATACAATGTATTGGTGCTACTACCTTGGATGAGTATAGACAGTACATTGAGAAAGATGGTGCCCTTGAACGTCGTTTCCAAAAAGTCATGGTAGAACCTACTTCGGTAGAGGAAACCATAGAAATCCTAATGAACATTAAAGGGAAATATGAAGACCACCATAACGTGATTTATACGGATGACGCCATAGTTGCCTGCGTAAAACTGACGAACAGGTACATGACGGATAGATTTCTACCGGACAAGGCTATAGATGCATTGGACGAAGCAGGTTCTCGCGTTCATATTGTAAATATGGACGTCCCAAAACAAATTTTGGAGTTGGAAAAACAGTTGGAGGATGTACGGGAACTAAAAAATAATGTTGTCAAAAAACAACGTTATGAAGAAGCCGCGAAATTAAGGGACGATGAAAAGCGTTTGGAAAAAGAACTATCCGTTGCCCAGGAGAAATGGGAAGACGATAGCAAACTGCATCGAGAAACCGTTTCGGAAGATAATGTAGCGGATGTGGTTTCCATGATGAGCGGAATACCCGTGAACAGGATAGCCCAGACAGAGAGTAACAAATTGGCGGAATTACCGGAATTGATCAAAGGCAATGTTATTGGTCAGGACGAAGCGGTCGCAAAAGTGTCCAAAGCCATACAAAGAAACAGAGCAGGGTTAAAAGACCCTAATAAGCCCATAGGTTCGTTTATCTTTCTTGGACAAACCGGGGTGGGCAAAACCCAACTTGCCAAAATACTGGCAAAGGAATTGTTTGATTCGGAAGATGCGCTTATTAGGATAGACATGAGCGAATATATGGAAAAATTTGCCATATCCAGACTAGTAGGGGCACCCCCAGGATATGTAGGTTATGAAGAGGGAGGTCAATTAACGGAGAAAGTACGAAGAAAACCATATTCGGTCATCTTGTTGGATGAGGTGGAAAAAGCCCACCCGGATGTATTCAATATGCTTTTACAAGTCCTGGACGATGGTTATCTCACGGATAGTTTAGGTAGAAAAATCGACTTTAGAAATACCATCATAATTATGACGTCCAATATAGGGGCGCGTCAATTAAAGGATTTCGGGCAAGGTGTCGGTTTTGGTACCGCAGCAAAGAAATCCCAAGCCGACAGTCATCAAAAAAGCGTTATAGAAAATGCCCTGAAAAAGGCATTTGCACCGGAATTCCTGAACAGAATAGATGACGTTGTGGTGTTCAACCCACTGGAACGCGAGCATATCCACAGTATTATCGATATTGAATTGGATAAATTATTCGCCAGGATAAAGGACATAGGATACGAATTAAGTTTAACGGAGAAAGCAAAGGATTATATCGCTGAAAAAGGTTTTGATAAACAATATGGTGCACGACCTTTGAAAAGGGCAATTCAAAAGTATATAGAAGATGCGTTGGCCGAGGAAATTGTAAACGCAAAGTTGCAGGAAGGTGATAGTATTTTTATGGATTTAGACGAGAAAAAGGAAGAGCTTACCATAAAGATCAAAAAGGCTAAAAAATCCTCTGAGGCATAGGTTCGTAAGAATTTAATGATAGGGGAGTCGAATAAATCGACTCCCTTTTTTTATGGCCTTCTTCCACTAGGTAAGAAATAAAATACGGATACGGAACCTAACACACCATATAAACGATATTTAAGCTTTTAGTCTAATATTTTTTACAATAAATGACCATACGTCTACTTTCGTTTAAGACACTATAATACGCAGAAAATGAAAGTTGGACC
>JBCBZE010000306.1:0-4366 GCA_039815505.1 Bacteroidota bacterium
CTCTTTGACCATGTCGATTATTTTGTGGTCAACGTGAGCTCTCCCAATACGCCCGGACTTCGCGAGCTTCAAGATAAAGAACCCCTGACAAAACTATTGAAAGAGTTAAAACGGGAGAATGCCAAATACGCCGCTAAAAGAAACGGAAAGGAAAAACCTATTCTTTTGAAGATAGCACCGGATTTAAAGGACAATCAATTGCTTGATATCATAAAAATCATCAAGACTACCAAAATCGATGGTGTTATTGCCACAAATACGACCGTTTCGCGCGAAAATTTGAAGTCAGACCTTATGTTGTCCGAAGAAAAAGGAGGATTAAGTGGTAGACCCTTAACAAAAAGAAGCACAGAAGTAATCCGTTTTTTGGCGGAAAAGAGCAATAAGGCTTTTCCCATTATTGGGGTCGGTGGTATTCACTCGCCGGAAGACGCTTTGGAAAAATTGGACGCGGGGGCCGACCTTATTCAACTATGGACCGGGTTTGTTTATGAAGGACCGGCTTTAATAAAGCGAATAAACAAAGCTATTTTGGAAAACTACCCTGCGTAAAGTAGGGAATGCGCTTTCGCTAAAGCCATCTTTACTTGGTCCAGTAGTCTACCACCAATACATCCTCGACATAAGGTTTTATCAAAGCAACAAAAGCCTGATGATCCACATGTGGAAGATAAATTGCCCGGTCTTGCTCATTTTTAAAAGTTACCAGATAGCAATGGGTGAACCCTTTTTCCAAACCCTCAGGGCTATTGTTCAGCCCCCATTCATAAGAAGCTATTTCAGCTATTTTAGAAGGTAGGGAGTTAAACACATCCTCCATTTCCGTCAATTTTTCCTTTGGGGTATCCGCTTTGAACTTAAAAAGTACAACATGTCGTAGCACGCTATCTTGTTCCATAATTGTTCCCATAGGTAAATCTTTATGATTTTTTTTCAAGCTAGGTGATATAAAACTTAGCAGCAGTAGGGCAGTTGCAAGGGTTAAGAGTATACCGTTGGTTTTCATCGTTTTTTTTTGTCAAGATAGAATAAAAAATAGGAACAGTGCTATAAAATGGAAACTTACAGTTGATTGATTTTTAGATCCATTCCTCACCTTTCGGTTATTGGAACTGGGAATAGTATCCTATTATATCATAAATAGTGGTAATTTTGATAAGACCGGTAAATCCAATAAATGTCAGCAGAAGTTAAGGTCATAGAGTGCCCTAGGGATGCCATGCAGGGCATAAAACGTTTTATTCCTACCGAGGAAAAAGCGAAGTATATACAATCCTTGTTGGAATGTGGTTTCGATACCATCGATTTTGGGAGTTTTGTATCCCCTAAAGCTATTCCGCAAATGAGTGATACGGCACAAGTACTCTCCCTTCTTGACCTTTCCCATACCCAAAGCAAGTTATTGGCCATTGTAGCCAATGTTCGCGGAGCAATGGACGCCAGCAAACATACAGCAATTGATTATTTAGGATATCCATTTTCCATATCCGAGAATTTTCAGATGCGTAATACACATAAGACCATCGCCCAATCGGTAGAAACGCTGAAAGAAATATTGGATATAGCAGGGTCTACGGAGAAAGAGGTAGTTACGTATATCTCCATGGGATTTGGAAACCCATATGGTGACCCGTGGAATGTTGAAATTGTAGGGGAATGGACGGAAAAGTTAGCAGCTATGGGAGCACGGATCTTGTCCCTTTCCGATACGGTCGGTAGTTCCACGCCAGAGGTAATAGACTATCTCTTTTCCAACTTAATACCAAAATATCCTACTATTGAATTTGGGGCCCATTTACATACGACCCCCACTTCATGGCAAGAAAAGGTAGCGGCGGCGTATCAGTCTGGCTGTAGAAGGTTCGATGGGGCCATTCAAGGCTTCGGTGGTTGCCCTATGGCCAAGGACGAACTTACGGGAAATATGCCCACGGAAAAAATCCTTTCTTATTTTGATCTTATAGCGGCTAAAACCAATATGAACAGTGTATTTTTTGATACAGCCTATAAAAATGCGACCCATCTTTTCTCCAGTTATCACTAAGGGCCAAAGCTTTATGCGTAGTGTTAAGATTATCTAAAT
The DNA here is from genome assembly GCA_039815505.1 of Bacteroidota bacterium. Classification (GTDB taxonomy): domain Bacteria; phylum Bacteroidota; class Bacteroidia; order Flavobacteriales; family Flavobacteriaceae; genus CANLWN01. The sequence continues at coordinate 2,084 of JBCBZE010000306.1, forward strand.
GTTAAATCTTTAAATTTATTTAGATTTAGTTTAAATAAAGTTTTTTTCTTTCCTTTCAAACTTTATATTTGTGCTCTCAATAAATGATTATTTTAAGTCAATCTAAATAAAAATGAAGAAAATATATTTTGCATTAGGAATTGGAATGGGTCTGTTTTTTGCCTCTTGTAGCTCTGATGATGAAGGGGGAGAGCTACCTGTCGTAGCAACTTGCGACGATGGAACTATGAATGGTGATGAAACGGGTATTGATTGCGGAGGTAGTTGTACACCATGCGAAACGGCCATAAGTGTCCCGGCTACCTATATGTTTGAAAGGGATGGAGAGAGTTCCATAAGTTTTAGTGGACAAACTACAAGGATTCTGATGGCCGAGGAATTGATCAGTGAACTTAAAGATGATACCAGTACTTCAGAGATATTGAATGCCATGTTCGCCCATGAGGAAGGGGCGGAGGATTTTGAGAATGCGGACCTTAATGCTTCCAATAAGAATGTACGTGGCAAAACCGCCGCATCCTTCGATTATTTTTCCAATAATGCCACGGACCAAGCATTGATTCGGGCTACTTTTGAAGGTTTTATACAGACCCAGGTAGAAGAAGTGTTTCCAAATTTTGGAGTTGTCGCCTCGGCCGGTACCGCGGGTCAAATAGCTGATGGCACTTCAACACGTTATATTGACGCTCTGGGATTGGAGATGGACCAACTTTTTAATAAGTCCCTGATCGGTGCCCTTATGGTGGACCAGATACTTAATAATTATTTAAGCGCCGACTTTCTGGATGCCGGTGATAATAGGACCAATAACGACATGGGCACTACGGAAGAAGGAAAACCTTATACCGCTATGGAACATGATTGGGATGAAGCGTACGGTTACGCCTATGGTACCGCTACGGATTTAACAGACCCTAATCCTACCATAGGGGATGACGATAGTTTTTTAAATAAATACATTGGTAGGGTAGAAGGAGACAATGATTTTGCTGGAATAGCGGCTGAAATTTTTGATGCCTATAAATTAGGTAGGGCCGCCATTGTTGCCAAAGATTATGAAGTAAGGGACGAACAGGCGGAAATTTTACGTGAGAAAATTTCCGAAGTTGTTGCCATACGGGCCGTCTTTTATTTACAACAAGGTAAATTGGCTTTGGAATCCGATGATTTTGGCGGAGGTTTCCATGATCTGTCCGAAGGATACGGTTTTATTTTTAGCTTGCAGTTTACAAGAATGCCTGGCAGTACAGAACCCTATTTTACAAAAACGGAAGTAGATAACTTTTTGCTGGATTTATTGGGCGATGGACCTAACGGACTTTGGGATGTGAGCTCGGAAACTTTGGACAGTATTTCAGAAGCTATTGCCGGTAGGTTTAGTTTTACCGTTGAACAGGCTGGCAGTACAAACTAAATTATATTTTTTACATGCCATTAAAAGAGGTGATTTTAAATCACCTCTTTTAATGGGTTTATAACGTTTTAAAAAAAAAGTATGAAAAAGGTTTTAGTTGTTTTGGTTTTCATTTCCATAATTGTGGCTTGTTCCTCATCGGACAGCTCGGACGATACGCCAACGCCACCAGCACCTACCCCTCCCTCGGGAACGGCTTTTCAAAGAAGTGTTATGCTAGAAAATTGGGCGGATAACATTATTATACCGTCCTATCAAGATTTCTCTTCTTCCTTATCCGATTTGAACGACGCTTTTGGCAACTTTACCGTTTCCGTTGACGAGAATAACCTCTTGGCCTTAAGAAGTGCTTGGCTAGAGGCCTATTTGGCATGGCAACGGGTATCCATGTTCGAAATTGGCCCGGCAGAGACCTTGGATTATCGGTTGAACATGAATATCTACCCCGTGGCGGTTGAAAAAGTGGAAACTAATATCAGCGCTGCGAATACGGACTTATCCCTACCTTCAAATAGGGACGCCAAAGGTTTTCCCACTTTAGACTATTTAATTAACGGACTCGGCGATACCGATGCTGCCATTGTAGCAAGATTTAACTCCCCTGCCGAAGGGAGCGACCTGCTTAACTATATGGAAAGTTTAATCTCCGATATGGTAATGCTTACCGATCAAGTCCTACAAGAATGGACGGGTAGTTTCCGAACTACTTTTGTTCAAAATGATGGTTCATCGGCCACCGCTTCCGTAGATCGATATGTCAACGATTATATATTGTATTATGAACGTTTTTTACGAGCTGGAAAGATAGGAATTCCTGCAGGTGTTTTTACGTCTACGATCGCGCCAGAAAATCTTGAGGCTTTTTATAA
>JBCBZE010000323.1:0-3980 GCA_039815505.1 Bacteroidota bacterium
ACGCCTTTTTCCTTTAAAAAGTTGATATCGGCCGACCCTGCATTTAAATCTTTTATTTCCTTGACATTTCCGTTCTTATCAATGGTCAACAATCCACCAGCAATCCAGTCGGAAACCAAGAACGCATCGCCCCAAAGTACCAAACCGTCAAAATTACCTTTGGGACCGGTAATCGTTTTAATTGCCTTGCTAGATAGGTCTACTGCAAGCAGTACGCCGGGCACTTCGGTCTCAAAGGTTTCGGGATCGGTTACTACGCCCCAAGTGGACACCAAGATTTCCTTGCCCTTGATTTTTAGTCCATTGGGATAGTTTAACCGCTCGTCCTTTAACCAGAGCGAAATGGTCTGGTCCTGTATACGATAAATGGCGTTGCCACCAAAAGTATCCGTAATGTATACGGTACCGTCCGCTGCAATTTCTACATCGTTTAGAAAGGTAGCCCCTTCGGCATGATAGGTTTTTTTAATCTTCCCCGTATCCAGGTCAACAACTGCCACGGTATCGATATCCGCAACATATAGATCGGTACCATGGATACCCAATCCTTTAGGTGCGTTGAATCCGGTGGCCCATTTTTGGGTCAGGATTTTTCCGTTTTCATTCAAAAGCGAAATATAACCTTTTCCATTTTTTTCGGCCGGTTGTCCCGCTACGTTCGATACCAAATAATTTCCGTTATAGAAAACCACGGATTCCGGAGCCTCCAGACCGCTAACTTCCCATAGTTTTTCCAATTCTTGTGCATGCACCGTTACCAAGCTAAAAACGGCCAGTAAAATCATCATATTTTTTTTCATTGCTCGTGTTTTATGTATTAGACTTCTAGAACACGGCAAAATTAAGTAGGGTGCTATTCCAAAAAATTGACCTATGGTAAGAAAATCACACGGGAAAAACAGCTAATGATCGGCCGATAATCGAAGTTTTCGAAGTCGACTTAAGCTCTCCGGGGTAATGCCAAGGTAGGAAGCTATCTGGTAGTTCTTTACCCGCTGTTCTATATGGGGATAGCTACGGATAAAAAGGTGATACCGCTCTTCCGCCGTTTTATGAAGATTGGAAAGGATGCGGAGTTGAAAGGCTACAAAGGCGCGTTCTAGTTGTCGCCTAAAAAAGCGTTCCACTTGGGGAAGGACATTAAACAATTGTTCTAAATCTACCCTCCGGATCTTCAAGAGCGAACAGTCCTCTATACATTCCACGCTACAGATAGAAACGGTTTCCTTATAGTAGGAGATATAGTCACTGACCCACCAGTTTTCAATAGCAAATTGTAGCGTGTGTTCTTTACCGTCGGAATCGATCATAAAGGTGCGCAAGCATCCGTTCAATACAAAATATTGGTGTTCTACCTTGTTCCCGGGTTCAATCAATAATTGCCCCTTGCTTAGGTCAACAGGCTCAAAATGTGCCAAGAGACGTTCAAATTCCAATGTCTCCAGGGAGATGTGTGCGGTGATATGTTGCTGCAGCGGGTGCATCTCTTGTTAAGGATAAACATTAAATAAAGTCCTAATGTAACAAAAGCCCATGGGATATCCCTTGGAAATCAATGATTTTATGATGGGCAGCCTTACCAAGGCAATAGGTAACAAGCAGCAACGGTTACGCACAACATCAAGCATATAGCGTGACCCCTTCATTGGAATAGAGCAGTAAGGGGCCATTGGCTTTTTCCGGGCTTATTTCACCTATGGCATTTAGGCCTAATTTGACCAAAAGCGACTTTGACGCCGTGTTTTCTTCCGTGGTTATCCCTAGGATAGGGTGTAGTTTTAAATGAACCTTCCCATAGGCCATAATTGCTTCGGAAGCTTCAAAGGTATATCCCTTTCGCCCATATTTGGGAAGAATGGCAAAACCGATATCCGCGTGATCCAAATAGTCCCGTTTCACAAAACCGGTAATGCCTATAGGTAGTTTGGTGCTCTTCAAAGATATTTTATAAAGACCGTACCCATGTTTATGATAGCTGCCTAAGAGGCTTTTTTGAATGTATTCTTGGGCATCTTCTTCCGTGGATATACCACGATCGCCTATATATTGCAGCCAATTGGGGCTGGTCAACAGTTCTAGGAAAAAAGGGGCGTCCGTCAAGTTCGCTTTTTCGATGAGCAGTCTGTCTGTTTCGGTTATCAAGTCCATGCGCATAAACTTACTAAAATTGTATTTCATTGAAGACCCAAGGCCGCTCTTTCCATTCTTTTTGGGAAGCGGTTTGGGGTGGAATTTGGTTGCTGTTTCTGAAGGTTTGTTTATTCCAAGGGCATTAGGAAATGTCTATGGGCATAGTCACCAATGGCATTGCCCAGCCGGTGCCCCTCTTCGGAATCATATCTAAAATGAATACCCAAGTAGACCCGGGATAGGGACGCTTCGAGTCCGGCTTCCTTAAAACTATCGAAGTTACGCGTGGGAGGATCCAAGGATATTTTTTCAGAAAAAGGTCCCGCTTTGTCCACTTCTTCCGTGGTCATGCTAAAAGCATAGGTATCCCCGGTACCCAAGGTATTGACCAAGACGGTCATGGCCGCTGAACTTGCGGTTCCATGGGCGGAAGGGTAGGAGGGAAAGGCATAGGTATGTTGGTGCAAATTGTTCCAATCCGTTTCTGCTTCCGTATCCGGATTACCATCATTTTCTGCCCATCGGATCGCCGTATAGGGGCGCCAATGATTGTAGAAAAATTTATTGTCAAATACGTTGATGTAGGCATCATAAACGGTCATGTTCAATAAAGCGAATGTACGTGCAACCTCCCATAGATTCATGTTTTCCCTTGCAACGAGTTGTCTGGCCAATCGGTTATGGGAGTTTTCCACAAAATCTTTCCACCATAAGGCCAAATGCGTCTGATCAGCTGTCCTGGTATCGCTTTGGGATCGCCCTACCTCTTTTACTTCGTTAAAGGCTTTGGTATAGGCATTGCTGTTAATTTCAGGGGGAGGGGGCGACCTAAAATGATCCGGTTTGGTCAACATAAAGGGTTCGGCGGCCGCCCAACCGGCCCCAAAAACAAATCCTTCAGGGGTACCGCTGTGTTCATTAAATTCCGCGTAGACACCTGGTGCCATGGGATGCCAGGTGTAAGCCGCTTCCCCGTTCCACCCATCGTTATACCGTTTATCAAGAATAGCCATAGCTGCGGCCTCCCCGAGTAATTTCCCGGCTTTTTTTTGTGCATCGTTCGTATTCTTTTGTACCCATCTATATAGTTCTTGCTCCAATTCCTTTTTTTTATCGGGATATTGATTTACGGCTATGGTATAGGCCGCATGTGCCACAGCGGTCATGGGGTCTGCCGGTATGGCCTCCCCTGTATACGCATAGACGGCATATTTGGGTACAATGCTGTTCAACGCGTCGTGCATGGCCACATGTATCATGGCAGCGGTGCGAACGCCTTTTAAGGTTAACAGCCCATCCTCTTCAATGGCGATCGCCATAATTTCTTGATTCCAAGCACTTACAATCTCCCCATTGTAATCCGTTACTTTTATTTCCTTTGGTGCACAAGCCTGAAGCAATAGAAAGCTTAGTAGTAGTCGTTTCATACACTTAACTTTTTATTCTTTTTAGTTTTCTTCTTAACCGAAACATAAGAAAGGTAGGAATCAAGGCGATCAAAAGCCCCCAAAGTAGCCCTTTGAATACATATTTTAAGGTCTGGGGAGTATCAATATCATGCCGATGGTTCCATAGCTCTACGATTTTACCGTCCTTGATCCGGAATACGTTGATGATGCTGATGGGTTTATCGGTCTCTAAAAAAATACGCCCAAAGAGGGTATTGGCCGTAAAAGTAGCTGTCCAACGGGTAGCGACCAAATCACCTTCAGCCACCTGATAATCAATTTTACCATCGAAACTCCCATTTTCCCAGAAAAAATCAGCAATATTCTTTTGCTCTATGGCAGGTTCTGTAACTCCTTTTCGATCACCGATATCGTGCACCACATAAGTGTCGGCCACATAGG
>JBCBZE010000301.1:0-4416 GCA_039815505.1 Bacteroidota bacterium
ACCAATTGCCGATGAAACTTTTAATACCCTCACAAAGCATTTTTCAACCGAAGAAATCTGCTTTTTAAGCTTGGCAGTTTCCCAAATAAATACATGGAACCGATTAATGAAAACCTTTTTGCTGGAACCGGGAAACTATACGGTAACCACATAAGTAACGCTATAAAGTATCCATTCCAAAAAAAGGATTTAAGGATATCCCTATATTATTTGCCGAAGATTTACGCTAGCTTTACAAAAACAAAAATGGATCATGCTAAAGCTTAAGAAACCCGCCTTATTGTTGATAGACATTCAAAAAGGGATGGCCGGTAAAGAAAACGAGGCCTATTGGGGCGGGAATCGCAATAATCCGGATGCCGAACGTAAATCCCAAACCATACTCACCAGATGGCGGAAATGGGCACTACCTATTTTTCATATTCGGCATAGTTCGCAAAACCCTCATTCCAAATTGCATGCTTCCCATGAAGGTTTCGCATTTAATGAGCTTACCGCACCCATAGTAGGCGAACCGATAATCACCAAGAACGTAAATAGTGCCTTTATCGGAACAGATCTTAAAGAGCGCCTAGATGTATTGGGTATAGATACCCTGGTTATTGTGGGACTCACCACAAATCACTGCGTTTCTACCACAACACGCATGGCCGGTAATTTTGGATATGACACCTATCTAATTTCGGACGCCACCGCTACCTTTGACCGTAAAGGGATTCATGGGGAAATGTATACTGCTGAAACCGTACATCTCACCACTTTGGCCAGCTTAAGGGATGAATTCGCTACTATTTTGAGCACCGAGCAGTTGTTGAAAAAAATGTAATCATGCACTTTTCACTTTTAAGTAAACCATACGGTCCATATACGCAGGTAGAAAAAACCCCTCCATAAATCAACAACGTCTTAAAACCAATTTACTTTCCGTTACCCTTTGTGTATTTTGATAACGACCCGTCAATTCGAGTGATGTTTAAGGATAAAAATTGTATCGAGAATAATACATTTATCTACCAAAACCTTGTTCTCGATACTTTTCATCCCGATAGCTTTTGGGATGAAAAACTCGAACCGACTGTTTTCTCGTTATGTATATTAAAAATGCACAAGGGGTTTTCCATAATAAATTAGTATCTTCAAGGATCATCATGGCTATAATTATTTGGCCATGTAAGGAACCAAGCCTGCTCTTCCCCCTAACTTGGTGTTTTGATATAAAACAAATTCAATTTCAATAAGTAAAAATGGAAAGAAGAAATTTTATCCTTTTATCGGCAGGGGCAGCTCTTGCCTTGGGTGCTTCCTACTGGTATTTAAAGTACGAACACAAAACGTATCCCAAGGTCATTGCGGAACCCGAAGACCTATCCTATATATGGGAAGCCGACACCATCCGAAATATTGGTAACCAATATCGTATGGGTATGCCCGAAGAAGATAACGAAAAATCATTGGTGGGATTATTAAATGTGGGTGACCAAAATAAGTATAAGGCCATCGAAACCTTACAAAAAGAAATTCAAAAGGATTTCGATACAGGGAATACCATCATATTGGATGGTTGGATTTTATCCCGGACCGAAGCCAGGCAATGCGCCCTTTTCTCCATTGTTCAACCCAACTGACGACCATGCATTTAGACGCAAGAAATTTGGACAACAACTCGCTCATTCAAGGGGACATCTGTATTATAGGGGCAGGAACCGCAGGAATAAGTATGGCGATGGATTGGATAGACAGCCCGCACAAAGTAATACTGCTAGAAGGTGGAGGCTTTGAATATGATTATCAAGTACAGGAGTTGAACAAGGGGGCGTCTACCGGACAAAAATATTACCCCCTACAATCTAGCCGTTTACGCTATTTTGGCGGTACCACGGGACATTGGGCAGGCATGTGTTCCCCTTTGGACCCCATCGATTTTATGAAAAGGGATTATGTTCCCCATAGCGGATGGCCCATCGACAAAAAAGATTTGGATCCTTTCTATGCAAAGGCCAATAAAGTATTACAATTGGGTCCTTACAATTATGATTATGACTATTGGCGCAACGAACTGCCCAATATGAACCATTTTCCTTTGGACGAAGACGTTATCTGGAACAAAATGTGGCAGTACACCACGGCACATTTTGGTAAACTATACAAGGATACGATTGTCAACGCCAAAAACATCCATCTCTATACCTATGCCAATGCAGTGGATATAAAGACCAATGAGCATGTGTCCTCGATTAAGGAAGTTGTCGTTAAAAACCATGCCGGTAAGACCCACAGGGTGCGGGCCAAACAATTTATCATGGCCTGTGGTACTATCCAAAATACCCGATTGTTATTGGCTTCCAATTCGCAGGCTAAACGGGGCTTGGGCAACGATAATGATTTAGTAGGTAGATATTTCATGGAGCATTTGGAAATCGCCTCTGCCGAACTTTGGTTGTTACAACCCTTCCCTACCGATCTATATACATGGAAATATGCTGAAACCAAGGCCAGCGCCGAACTGGCCCTTACGGAGAAAGTACAAAAAGAACATAAAATCCTAAACGGTACCAGTTCTCTTATGCCTTTGACATTGGGCAGGCACCAAAAACCAAGAATGGAAACTTGGCAAGAGGAAGATCCCAGAAAAGCAAGCAAAAAAACCTTTGAGCACTGGGACGAGGCAGCGGAAAAAGCCGAGAAGGAAAATACAGGGAACATTGCAAGGGCCTTTCAATTGAATACGCGCATAGAACAGGCCCCCAATCCAGATTCCCGGGTTAGTCTGGGCATCGAAAAAGACGAGTTGGGCGTACCCAGGGCCGATCTGCATTGGCAATTAACGGATTTTGATAAACATAGTATTCGCAAAATTTATCATATCCTGGGACAACATATGGGCATAGCCGGTATAGCCAGGCTCAAACTCATGGAGTATCTACAGGATGAAAATGATCAAAGCTGGCCCGCTGGTACCAATGGGGGCTGGCACCATATGGGTACGACCAGAATGAGTAATACCCCTAAAACAGGGGTGGTAAATGCCCATTGCAAGGTACACGGAATCTCCAATCTCTTTGTGGCCGGAGCGGCCTGTTATACAACCTCCGGGGCCTGTAATCCTACCTTGACCCTGGTAGCACTTTCATTACGGCTATCCGATCATATAAAAACCCTATTTTAATTAACATGACCATAACATATTTCCTTGTAAAAAATAATATTTTAGTAAGATATACCTAAACAATGACGCGATTAAAACTACTGATTACCCTCCTATTTGTATGTACCTTTTTTTCAAACCTTCAAGCACAAGAAAATCCCTTATGGCTCAGGTATCCGGCCATATCTCCCGATGGGTCCGCTATTCTATTTAACTACCAAGGGGATATTTACAAAGTACCGGCGAAAGGTGGTAAGGCCGTACCCCTTACCATTAGTGACAGTTATGAGTATGCCGCCGTTTGGAGCAATGACGGACAGCATATTGCTTTTGCATCTAATCGCTATGGTAACTTTGACGTTTTTGTAATGCCAGCTACCGGAGGGGAGGCCAAAAGGCTTACGTATCATTCCTACAGTGAAAAACCGAGCAGTTTTAACGCAGATGATACCAACGTGCTGTTCACGGGACTTCGACAAGATAAATACACCAATGTACAGTTTCCTTCAGGGGTTATGGCAGAATTGTACAGTGTTCCCGTGGAAGGTGGTCGCGTTTCACAGATACTGACCTCCCCAGCGCATGATGCCACACTTTCACCGGATGGAAGCAAACTTATTTATCACGATAGAAAAGGGTATGAAAACGATTGGCGCAAACACCATACTTCTGCGGTAACCCGGGATATATGGACATATGATATTGAAAACCAAAGTTATAAACAACTTTCTTCCTTTGCCGGGGAAAATAGAAATCCGGTCTTTGCCAGCAACGGTACCGACTATTATTATTTGACCGAAGAGAGTGGTTCTTTTAATGTACATACCGCTTCCCTTTCGGTACCCAACCAGAATACCCAAGTAACCGATTTCCAGAAACACCCGGTGCGTTTTCTGAGCATTACGGACAATGATACACTTTGTTTTGGCTATGATGGGGAAGTATATACGCTTGTTCCTGGGGGACAGCCACAAAAAGTGACCATTGAGATTGGATTTGATGGGCGACAGACCCTGGATAAAATCGTGAAGGTCAATCAAGGGTTTACCGAAACCAGTCTTTCCCCCAACGGCAAGGAATTTGCCTATGTTTTCAGGGGCGAGATTTTTGTGAGCAGTATTGAAAATGGTACTACCAAAAGGATTACGAATACGCCATGGCAAGAAAGGAGCGTTAGCTTTAGTCCGGATGGAAGATCATTGGTCTATGCCGCCGAAATCGATAATAGCTGGAACGTATATACCAAGACCTTGGCCCGAAAGGACGAACCT
>JBCBZE010000359.1:0-3369 GCA_039815505.1 Bacteroidota bacterium
AGGAAAGCTTACTTTTCAGGAAGAATTGGCGCTTATTTCCAATTTGGACCTTATGCTATCGATGGACAGCGGAAATGCGCATTTGGCGGCAATGTATGGAATTCCTGTAGTTACCCTTTGGGGGGTTACCCATCCTTATGCCGGGTTTTATCCTATAAAGCAAGCGAGGGATAATGCGCTTTTGGCCAATAGGGATAAATATCCACTAATTCCTACCTCGGTGTACGGAAACAAGATGCCTTCAGGCTATGAAAAGGCCATGGAAACCATATCCCCGGAAGCGGTTTTTCAAAAAATCGAAATGATATTAAGGAAAGGTAATAGTGCTTCTATACCGTAGTCGTTTTAGCTTCAATCGATTTCAGATATTGTCTTATTTGTGCCATAAAACGATATTTTCTGGCACTAGGGGCAGTTTCCACCATTAAAGTGCGTATGCCCATGTATGCGCTCATTAAATAAACCGCAACACCTTCACTATCCACATGACGATCTATAAATCCATTGAATTTTCCACGTTGGATCGCCGAAACCAGATTCACTTCCCACACCTTAAGGATATCGTTTAAATGTTTCATGATTTTATCGTTCCTCCCATTAAACTCATTAATAAAGTTGCTTAGAACGAAACCAAAATCCAGTTCATTATGTACCGCTGTTTCCAACGCATCCTCAAAGCAATTGGTAATAAGGTCCAGGGTATGTTCATGGCCTTCTATAGGCTCTATGAGCATTCCATACATCTTCCGGACTACTAAGTTTTCTATGATTTGAATAAAGAAATCCTCCTTGGACTCAAAATGGTAATAAAAGGCTCCTTTAGAAAGGTTAAGCTCCTTTAAGATATCATCTACACTAGTGTTGTAATATCCTTTTTTATAAAAGAGTTCCAAGCCGGTGACTTGCATACGTTGCATTGTAGCCATGCGTTTTAGGTTTTTTTCCATAAGATTTGGGTTTTTGGGTAAAAAGACCGTTAAGTCTGTTACAAAGAACTCCCAAATCGTTCGATGAATAAAGATTATAGGGCAACGAACAGTAAAATTCGTTGTAGTGCTTAAATAAGGAAATGTTTGGATAATCAAAAAACTAAGACCGACCACTTGGTCGGTAATAGTTGCAGATTATCTAGAAGCACTTCAAAAACCTAATGGTTTTTCAACTTAAATCATTAGGCGACCGTACCCTGGCAACTACTCCCAGCACCTGCCGTACACCCATAACAATGCTGTGAAATGATAATATTTCTATCATTTAGGATATCTTCGTTATAGTCCTTTATATGCTTTACTTTACTGGCTACCTTTAAGTCCAACATTTGATTAAAATCACAATCATAAAGCCATCCGTCCCAACTTATGGATATGGTATTGGTGCACATTACATTGGCCACCGCTTCTGGATTATAGGCATCCACAAGGGCATACATATAATCTTCATAATTATCCGAGGCTATTAGATAGTCTAAAAAACGGGAGATGGGTAAATTTGTAATCGCAAAAAGGTTGTGAAAATCAATATCGAAATCTTCCTTTAAAGCCTTTTTAAAATCGTTTTCCAAGGCCATTTGGTCTCCAGGGAGATAAGCCCCTGATGGGTTATAGACTAAATCTAAGCGCAAACTACTGTTGGGCATACCATAACCTACCGCATTAAGCTCTTGAAGTGCTTTTATCGACTTGTCAAAAACACCATCCCCTCTTTGCTTATCGGTTTTTCCCCTCGTATAATGTGGCATGGATGAAATTACATGTACATTATGTTTTTCAAAGAATTTGGGCAAATCATAGTATTTTTTATTTGCACGGATAATGGTTAAGTTGGATCGTACAATAAAATCCTTTATTCCCGCTTTGGCGGCTTCTTCTACAAACCAGCGAAAATCAGGGTTCATTTCAGGAGCACCCCCCGTGAGGTCCAAGGTATGGGCCCCGGTATTGCGAATAACCTCCAAACATTGCTTCATTGTTTCACGGGTCATTATTTCCTTTCGGTCGGGTCCGGCGTCCACATGGCAATGCTCGCAGACCTGGTTGCACATATAACCAACGTTAATCTGTAAGATTTCCAGTTTTTTTGGTCGTAAAGGAAAATGTCCAATGTTCGCAATTTTGTCCTTGAAATAAGGAAGTTCTCCGTCCGCGAATATACCTCCGTTTAAAATTTCCAATTGTTTATTGGTTTCGGCGAGCTCTTCGTGCCTTGCCTTTAAAGATTTTGTAGCCATTTTTTCAGTTTTCAGTTTTCAGTTTTCGGTTGCCATACTATTTGTTATACATCTTATGCCAACTGCGTCCTGTTTACCTACATGGATAATTTGTTATACTTGTTCATCATTTGCACGCCATGTACCAAGGTAGCTCCGCTCTCAATGGCTGCTCCGGCGTGAACCGCCTCCATCATTTCTTCCTTGGTGATTCCTTTTTGAAGTCCGTCTTTGGTATAGGCGTCTATACAATAAGGACATTTTACAACATGGGAGACCGCAAGGGCGATCAAGGATTTTTCCCTAGCGGATAAGGCCCCTTCCTCAAATACTTTTCCATAGTAGTCAAAGAATTTGTTCCCCAGTTCCTCGCTCCATTCCGTGATATTACCGAATTTTCTTAAATCTGCGGAATCATAATACGAATTTGCCATTTTTATCTATGTTTAATATAGTGTTGTTAATTATTCTTGTTGTAAATACCATATTCTGGTTAAGAATGCCATATAAGTCCATTTTCACTTACGGAAATGATAAGTTGATGGCTCCAAAATTTTGAATGGGATTTTCTAAAACGTAGCTGAAAAAAGTGAGGGCGAACCCTTGTTGAAGTAGTATTTAATGGAATAAGTATGCAGCAATAGATCAATATAATGAAAAGACTTTTCCTGTATATTCAGAATGCATCGGATAATTTGCAAAAGCCGCCGAGGAATGGTAACGTAACTATTCAGGAAAACCACTACATCAGAAACCCTATCAATATCGGACAATACCCCAAGCTTAACCGTTTTACAAGAAGAAGAGTCCAATGTTTCCAAAAGCTCTTGGGCCAAAACAGATGTTTGCCAAGATAATGTAGTGAATACTTGGGGTTTAAACTGCGATTTATGTATGCCCATAAGATAGAAACCGCCGTCAGTCGAAGGCCCTAATACCGACTTCCCTTTGTTTAGATGCTCACATGCACTAAGTATGTGTGATTTTTTTAGCTGTGGTGTATCGTTACCCAAGGTAATAACTTGCTCGTACCCTTTATTAAATATGGACTGAATGGCATTGGTAAAACGTTCGCCAAAAGAATTGCCCTGTTGTTGCTGTTCGGAAATATGAAAATAAGGGAGTTTGGTCTGTTTTACCGTTTTGAGGGTATGTTTGGTAAG
>JBCBZE010000167.1:0-7549 GCA_039815505.1 Bacteroidota bacterium
ATGAAGCTGGTAGCTGATTTGGCCCTTGTTGGAAGGGTAAGATTCTTTTATGGCCTCTATAAGTTTACGGATATAGTTTTTGAAATTCACATGCTCTACCCCTTCAGTTTCATATAATATTTGATGGATAAGTGCCATAGATTTTATTCTGGATTCCCCCTTCTCCAAAAATGCCTTTACTACCTTGTCCTCCTTTTCCTGGGAAAGCCCTTGAATGGCCAATAGGCTAATGATCAATTGTAAATTATTTTTTACCCTATGGTGTATTTCTTTTAAGAGCAATTCCTTTTCGCCCAAAGCGTTGTTCAAAATCAACTCCTTCTCCTGCAACAGCTTGTTCATTTTCGCTTTGGTCCTATATCTATAATACAAAACGGTGCTAAAACCAATAGTTCCCAATAACAAAAAAAGAATGATAGCGCGAGAAGTTTTATTTTTTTCAGCGGCTAGTTTTTGTTCACTGTTACCTAATTTCAATGAGGCAATCTCATTATCTTTCTTTTCCTCGGCAAACTCCAACTCTACTGTTGCCAATTTCTCCTTGTTATTCACGGCATTCATACTGTCTTTAAGCTTGGCCGCTTGCTGAAAATAATGCAATGCACTTTTGTAATTCTTACGAAGGGAATCTATTTGTGATTGATTGATATATGCATCGATCAATCTGTATACATTTCGTAAATCCACTGAGGATTCTTCCGTAATTTTTGCATACTTTTTGGCTAGATCATATTTCTTTAATTTTAGATAGGCGTTGGATAAATTGATGGAAGCGTAAGGAAGTGAGCTAGCATCAATGTTCTTATTTTCCATTAATAATTTATACGTTTCCCCGTAAAAATCAATACTTTTTTCATAATGTCCTTGTTCATATTCATAAAAACCTCGTAGCATTAGATATTGACTCTTATTACGGAGGTTTTCAAAAGGGGCATCCCACTCCACCAACTCCAAGTAACTCTTCGCACATTCAAAATTTTGTAGATGTATGTAATTGGCAGCCAAATTTATATTGCAATGGAGCCTAAAGAACGGTTCCCGATGCAGTAAATGATACACTTTTTCCAATGAACCGATGGCTTTTTCATGTTCCTCGACATCATAGTATATACTGGCTATACTATAATGAATTATTCCCGTCGATTTTACACCAAACCCATTTTTTTCAGAAATTTCTACCACTCTTTGGTAGGCCTTCAAGGCTTTGTTCGTATTATCTTTTGCCCTAAAGACATTACCTTTTAGAAATAAAACAGCAAATTCGTACTTTGGAGAGTTGATTACGCTTATGAGAGACTCCAAGGTATCGATTCTTTTCGTGGCCCCATCGTAATCTCCCTCTAAACAGTCCATGTAGGATCTATTAAAGTTTATAATCGCTGTTCTAGCATCTTGGCCAAAAATCGGGCTCCTCCCCGTTTTTTCTATTACTTTTGTAAAGCTATCCAGGGCAATCCAATTTCCCGAGTTGAAATAATGGGAAACTAAAGTTAATTTGGTTTGCACCCAAAGTGCGGTATCCTTTTCTTTTACGGCCAACTTTGTTAGCCTTGAAAGGTGGTACAAAGCAGAATCAACATCTTTATTAAATAGTTCTTCTACCTTATTGGCTAATTCTTTCTTTTGAGCTGCATAGGACTCCCCTGTAGAAGCGGTGTCACAATGGTATAAAAAAAAGAGGGAAAGCAGTAACAAACACCATTTTAAAGAAATAGTAGAAATTCTCAAAGCAAGAAATTTTGAAGAAGATACAAAATATAGCTAGCCCATTTTGAGGTATAGCGTAATAATACCTCGAATAAAACATGTAGAACACAAATTAAACTATGGGAAGATACCCTTATGGTCAATACACTTTTTAGAAGTTTCGGATAGAAGGGAAAGCTATGGTTTTAAGGAAAAGATAGGTCTATTTAGATAAAAAGATAAAGCCTAGACTTTTATCATAAAAACTTCTGCCGCTCTATCATATAGGTGTTCAATACTTTTGAAAAATTGGCATGGATATCCACATCCACATACTTTATCTTATACTGCGCACATTTTAGTCTTAATTCGTCCATGTACCTGTTTAGCCCCTCTTCATAGGCCTCTTTGATCGTGTCGGCATATAAGTCGATATGGGCCCCGGTTTCTACATCCGTAAAGCGTTTCGGCGTATTCTCAAAATTAAAGTGTACTTCCTTGTCCTTGTCCAATAAATGAAAAAGCACCACTTCGTGTTTATTATATTTCAAATGCCGTAGGGCATCGAATAATTTATCATCGCCCGTAGCTGTTTGGAACATATCCGTAAATAAAAAAATAAGACTACGGCGATGGATCTTTTCAGCAATCTGATGAAGATAGGTATAGGTTCGTGTATGCTTAGGCGGTTGGGTGTCCAAGCTTATTTTACCGAGTTTTGCCAAAAGCATTTGGTGGTGCCTTTCGCTACTTTTCTCCGAAGTATGAAAATTGTAGGTGTCGGAATATACGCTTAGGCCCACCGCATCCCGCTGCCTTTTAAGTATATTCATTAAAGCGGCAATGGCCAATACGCCAAAACCTATTTTGTTTAAATGGTCGATATCCAGTTTTTGAAGCTCGGGATAGTACATGGAAGCCGAGTTGTCCAAAATCATATGACATCTAAGATTGGTTTCCTCTTCATAGCGTTTGGTATACAGCTTATCCGTTTTAGCGAATAACTTCCAATCTATATGTTTGGTACTCTCCCCCTTATTATAAATCTTATGCTCCGCAAACTCCGCGGAAAATCCATGAAACGGACTTTTGTGGATACCGCTTATAAAGCCTTCAACAACTTGGCCCGCCAAAAGTTCTAAATTTTGGAATAGGAAGGCCTTATGTAATTCTGACTGAAGATTCATGGGACCAATATAAAATAAAAAAAGGTTTGGCCCAGAGAACTCAGGGCCAAACCTTTCTTAATAATCTTGATTTTTTAGATTACAATAAAGCGTCTATTGCATCGGTATATACTTTTTTGGGAGAAACACCTACCTGACGGTTGACAATTTCACCACCTTTAAATACCAAAACGGTGGGGATGTTTCTAACACCATATTTTGCGGCAAACTCTTGGTTAGCATCTACATCTACCTTGCCAACAACGGCTTTGCCATCATATTCGCTGCTTACCTCATCGATGATAGGACCTACCATTCTACAGGGACCACACCAGGCCGCCCAAAAATCTACAACTACCGGTTTATCACTTTTTAAAACTACTTCATCAAAAGTAGCATCTGTTATTTCTAATGCCATGTTTGTTTGTTTTAAGTATTACGCAAATTTAGTCAATTATTATTCCTGTTCCTTACTAAGGTCATATTCATTTTGACTATGAAGCTATTGCCTGTTTCTATGATTTGTTTTTATCATTGAGGATATATATCAATTAAATGTGTGCGTACTTCCACTGCTGTTTGTACACTGTCCAATTGCATGACCATTGATGAAGAGGGGATTAAGGGCATATGACAAGAAATACAATTGCCCTTTTGTGTATTCATGGTTTGCCCGTCTATGGTACAGGACACTTCTGGTAACGTATGGCACCCCATACATCTTTGATTAAAAACCTGGATATTTCCCCTTTCGTTCTTATGGGGATCATGACAAGTACTGCAATCCATTTTTTCACTTTTTTCAAAACACAAACTACGGGTTAACAATTCATATTGGTTACCATGTACATCCAAAGAAGTGTTATCTTCTTTGGTACCGGGAATTGAGAATTTGTCCAGATCATCGCCAACTAGAAAACTGAAAGGAGGTCGAATTTGTTTTCTCCCCCCTGAATGGCATAGCGCGCAGGCATCCAATCGTTGCTGCCTTGAGAGTGCATCATGCTTTACCATATATTTGGAAACTTTGGCGGTTGGATTTTTTTGATGGTAGCCAACATGTTTTGCCGAGGGACCATGACAGCGTTCGCAATCAATACCATAAATAATTTGGTCCTTATCAAAGCCATTTCCCGCTATATTGGAAGTGGTGTTCTTTGCATAAGTAGAATGACATTCAATACAACGGCCGGTAGCACGCTTAGGCGAGCTAAGTTCTTTTACCCCTGGACTGCTGGTCCATCGGTCAGCTTTTGTCAAATACGAGGTTTGTAGTTGTAAAAGTGCATCCTTGTCCCAGCTTAAATACGATTGCCCTTTTGTGCCCGAACCAAAGACCACATCTACTTTTAGATTAAACAGTTCTAACTGGTTATGGATAAAATTTGCTCGTTGATAGTATCCAGAGTCGGTAGCCATCATGGTAAACTGCACACGGTCGTTTAGTGTAAAGGTGTTTTTACCCAGTTCAAAACTACCCTTGATTTTCGAAGAATCCGCCAAGGCAGAAGTTTTGAAATGTGCCGTATTTATGTGGGTATCATATATATGGGCATGGCAAGGGATACAACTTGCGGAACCTGCAAAAGCTTTTCCGTTCTTATGAATTGCGACCGGTTCTATGGAATGGTAATCAGAGGCTACCTCCGGGTTTTTGCATTTGTAAATTACAAAAGCGACCATAAAAAGTCCTGTACCTATCAAAAAACTTTTAAAATCTATTGATCGGTACGGACGTATAAACATAAAAAAGCTTAGTTCAATTTATAATGCACCTCTTTTTCTTCCAAGACATGTAATAATTCACTGGATATTTGGACCTTTTGTTTTCTGCTGGATAAATTGACCTTGATTTCTTCCTCCATCTCGTAGATCACAAAATTCAACGGATGGTCTCCTTTATGGGAAACCAGCGTATCCTTTAATTCTTGAATGTTCTCTTCCTTTAACCGATCTATATCCAATTTGATGGTCAACTTTTTGGCATAGGTATCCATGACATCCTGAAGCAGCATAAAACTATTATACTGCATACGCGGGTCTCCTTTTTTACCGGTATCCCTATTCACCCAACCCTCACGCACAAATACCTTTACATATACAAAGGAATTGATCATTAAAAAATGGCGATGTTTTAAATACTCTTCTCCAAAAATTCGAAATTCATAGGAATCCGTATAATCCTCCATGGTAAATAACGCCCATCCTTTACCGTTTTTGGAAACCCGATGTTGCACATCTGTTATAATTCCGGCAAAGGAAAGCTCCCTATTTACATACGCTTCCAAATTGGTGAAAAAAGAAACATTGGCATTACAGAATGTGTTAATTTCCGTTTTAAAATCATCCAGAGGGTGTCCGGATATATAGATTCCCACAACTTCCTTTTCCCTTCTCAACTTTTCCATGGTTCCCCATTCCATACAGGGGGGTACAACAGGTTCCGCGATCTGAACCTCACTGGCATCGCCAAAAAGACTTACTTGGGAGGAATTTTCATTCTCTTGGTATTTGGCACCATATTTAATGACCTTTTCCAAAAAGGTTATCCCATCACCATCGTCATGGAAATACTGGGCCCTGTGTGTTCCTCCAAAAGAGTCGAACCCACCGGCCAAGGCCAGGTTTTCAAAAGCCTTTTTATTGGCCGCCCTTAGATCCAAACGCTTGGCCATATCAAAAACAGATTTATAAGGCCCATCGGTTTTACGCAGGTCCACAATGGTCTCCACTGCAGATCTACCAACGCCTTTTATAGCGCCCATACCAAAACGTACGGCATTGTCCTTGTTCACAGCAAACTTGTAATAGGATTCATTGACGTCAGGGCCCAAAACCTCCAGTTCCATCCGTTTACATTCTTCCATGAAAAAGGTGACCTGCTTAATATCGTTCATATTGTTAGACAGCACCGCCGCCATGTATTCCGCAGGATAATGCGCCTTTAAATAGGCGGTTTGGTAGGCAATGTAGGCGTAGCAGGTAGAATGGCTCTTGTTAAAGGCATAGGAGGCAAAAGCTTCCCAATCTTTCCAGATCTTTTCCAAAGTTTCCTTTGGATGTCCATTGGCTTCTCCTCCTTCCAGGAACTTCGGTTTCATTTTTTGCAGTACCGCAAAAATCTTTTTCCCCATGGCTTTCCGCAATACATCCGCCTCACCTTTTGTAAAACCGGCCAGTTTTTGGGACAATAGCATTACCTGCTCCTGATATACGGTAATACCATAGGTCTCCTTGAGGTATTCCTCCATCTGCGGCAGGTCATATGTAATTTCTTCCCTACCGTGTTTTCTAGCAATGAAACTGGGAATATATTCCATGGGACCGGGACGATAAAGGGCGTTCATGGCAATGAGGTCATCGAACACAGAAGGCTTTAGATCTTTAAGGTGCTTTTGCATTCCTACGGATTCGTATTGAAAGATGCCTACCGTGTCACCCCTTTGAAAAAGCTCATAGGTCTTGGTATCGTCCAAAGGGAAATCATCCGGCACCAATTCAATGCCATGCTTTGCCTTTACGATTTTTACCGTATCCTTGATCAAGGTCAAGGTTTTTAGTCCCAAGAAATCCATTTTTAGCAGACCCGCGTTTTCCACTACGGAGTTATCGAACTGGGTTACATAAAGATCGGAGTCTTTTGCGGTGGCCACCGGGACAAAATTGGTAATATCATCAGGGGTAATGATAACCCCGCAGGCATGTATCCCCGTGTTGCGCAAAGAACCCTCGAGTACCCTGGCCATTTTCAAGGTCTGCCCCTCCAAATCATCTCCTTCCGAGATATTCAATAATTGGTGGACTTTATCCAAATCGTCCGAACGAAATTTTTTCTTTAATTCGGATTCCTCAACACCAAAGATCTTTCCCAATTTAGACATCGTAGGAATCAATTTGGCAATGCGATCCGCATCGCCCAAGGGAAGATCCAGTACCCTTGCCGTATCCCGAATGGAGGATTTGGCGGCCATAGTACCATAGGTAATGATCTGGGCCACTTGGTTGGCCCCATATTTATTGATTACGTAATCCATCACCCTTCCTCTGCCCTCATCATCGAAATCTATATCGATATCTGGCATGGAAACCCTATCCGGGTTTAGAAAACGCTCAAAAAGCAAATCGTATTTTAGAGGGTCTATATTGGTAATCTTTAAGCAGTATGCCACTACGGAGCCGGCAGCGGAACCACGTCCGGGACCTACGGAAACATCCATATTTCTGGCTTCACGTATAAAATCCTCAACGATTAGAAAGTATCCCGGATATCCGGAGTTTTCAATGGTCTTTAGCTCAAAATCGATACGCTCCTCGATCTCGGGGGTAATCTCACCATATCTTTTTTTGGCACCTTCGTAGGTAATATGACGTAAATATCCATTCTCACCTCGTTTGCCTCCGTCCATTTCATCTTCCTGGACTATAAAGCTTTCAGGGATTTCAAAATTGGGTAGTAGCACATCCCTGGCCAACTCATACGGTTCAATTTTATCTATTACCTCCTGGATATTCAGTATGGATTCAGGAATATCCTGAAACAATTCCTTCATCTCCTGGGAGGATTTAAAATAGTATTCTTGGTTGGGCAGGCCATAACGATAGCCCCTACCCCTACCAATGGGCGTAGCTTGTTTTTCGCCGTCTTTTACGCATAATAAGATATCATGGGCTTCGGCATCTTCCTTGGCACAATAATA
>JBCBZE010000188.1:0-6832 GCA_039815505.1 Bacteroidota bacterium
GAGGATAATAAGTTATTCTTACAGGAGTCCTTATCAAAAGCATTTTTGTTTTTTAAGCAATGTTATAGCGATGACAGAGTGGCAAGTATTTTAAATTATATCGGACAGGAAAACATTGACATGTTGGTCATGGTAAATGCACGGCACTCCTTTTTGGAGAATATGTTTTACAAATCTACTGTGGATAAAATTGGACTTACCGTCAATATTCCTTTTCTGGTCATGCAGAACATTCCTAGATAATTTAAAATTAAGACCTAATGAAACAAGTATTGATACCCACGGATTTTTCCAAAAATGCATGGAATGCTATCTCTTACGCCCTCGAATTTTATAAAAATGAAGTGTGTATATTTTATTTTCTACATACCTACACGCCATCATTTTATAGGGCGGATTATATCATAGGCGGCCCTTCTCATAGTGCAATTCCCGATGTTGGTGTAATGATATCCCTAATGGGACTGGAAAAAACCCTGAAGGATGCAAGAGAACAGTTTTCCAATGAAAAGCATAGCTATGAAATACTTTCTGCTTTTAATTTACTCACAGACGAAATAAAGAAGGTCTGTAAGAAAAAAAATATAGATATTATTGTTATGGGAACCCAAGGTGCTACGGGTGCTAAGGAAATCTTTTTGGGAACCCATACGGTCTATACCATTCGAAAGACGAAAACACCCATTTTGATAATCCCAAAAAATTATGGGTACAAACCTATACATACCATTTTGTTTCCAACAGACTATTGGTCTCGTTATAAGGAAGGAGAACTAAAACCTATATTGGATTTGGCCAAGATGCAAGGCGCCAGTATTACGGTACTACATGCAACGGAAGAAGATCCTTTGAATCAAAAGCAAAAGAAAAACAAGGCCTTTTTAGACTTATGCCTAGATGAAATTCCCCATACTTTTGAGGAAGTAGAGCAAGAGTATATGCCAGATGTGATAAACCGCTATATTAAGGACAACGACATGGATTTTTTGGTTATGATGAATCGGAAACATTCTTTTTTTGAACGTTTGATGTTTAAACAAAATGTGGATGCCATTGGCTTTCATTGTACCATTCCCTTTCTAGTAATCAGGGATACATCTAAAATTAGTAAATAATACACAACCAATGAAACATATATTGCTGCCAACCGATTTTTCTAAAAATGCATGGAACGCTATTCACTATGGAATCTCTCTTTTTGAAAAGGAAATTTGTATGTTCTATGTGCTACATGCCTACCAAACGGCCCCTTCCGGCCCGGGAAGCAAGTTCGATTCCAAGAAAAGTTTGGAGGAAACCATGGAGAAAATCCATGCCACAACGGAAAATCCCTTACATACTTTTGAAAAAATAATGTTGATGGATGTATTGTCCAATGCCATTAGGAAAACGATAATGGATAAGGGGATAGATTATGTAATCATGGGAACCAAAGGGTCTTCTGCCGTAAAAGAAATCTTTATGGGGAGCAGTGCCGTGACTATTCTTAAGAAAATTAGTTCCTGTCCTATTATTTTGGTACCCAAAGCATACAAGGTAGAAATGCCCAAGGAAATGGTATTGCTGACGAACTTTAAGCACTTTTATGAAAAGAAGGAAGTTGTACCCTTATTGGACATACAGCAACTGGGGAATTCAACGTTGTTAGTGGTGTATATAAAAGAATTGAGCCAACTTAGCGAACAACAAATGGCGAGTAAGGAAATACTTAAGCGTAAATTACAAGGAACACGCCATAAGTTTTATACCGTTGAAAGCTTCCCTTCTGTTTCCGAAGTCGCTCATGGACTGGTAAAAGAGAATAGAAATATTGGCCTGATCGCCATGTTGAAAAGTAATCATGGATTCTTAAGGAAGTTAATAAGGGAACCGGTGATAAAAAAAATTGCCTTTAAGACCGAGGTACCCTTTATGGTACTGCCGGAAATAAAATAATAAGGACGTCGGACATCTTTAGATTAGGGCGGCCGTATGATTAAAACGTGAACTCTTGGAGTTTTTCCCGTTTTGACATTTGTATTTGGTTATAGGATATCCTATGCGCCAAAGTTCTTGTTTAACCTTATCAAAGGTTAAAGGACCTTCAAAGAGAAAATATAGAATTTGTGTGTCGATATCGATCGCAATAATTCTAATATCCATTATCCTACTAAGGTTCCGTATGATCTTTTGCCTACATTCCTCGGTTTCCAAATGTTTTAATTTTGCCAAGGCTCTCATAATGTTTCTTTAAGATACTGCATTCAACATATTTTTTAATAGTTCTAAAATAGATTGGAATAAAGTGGCAATACATGATTTTAGTCATTTTAAAAAGGAAATTCTCATGGTAGATTTAGTGTTCAAACCAATAAATTGGGTTTCCTATGAAAAATATATTGTTACCTACGGATTTCTCCGATAATTCCTGGAACGCCATTGCATATGCGACCAACTTGTTCAAAAAAGTAAATTGTACGTTTCATCTGTTCCATATTAACCCAATAGCCCCCTATTCAGGTGCGGAAACTTCCATTGTGGGTAGCAGCAAGGTTTTGAAGGAAACTATTCTGAAAGAAAGCAATAGGCAATTACAGCAACTCTTGACCCGTGTACATAGCCTTCCATTGAATACAAAACACAGATTTAAGACCCATACCGTTTATGATTACTTTTTGGATGCCATTAAAAAAGAAATCGAAAGGAATAAAATTGATTTGGTAGTTATGGGCACCAAAGGCGCATCCGGATTAAAAAAAGTGGCCATGGGGAGTAATACGGCAGATGTCATTACAAAGGTAAAAACCCCGTTGCTTGCCGTTCCCGAAAATACGCTTTTCGAAAAACCTAAGGAGATCGCGTTTCCAACGGACTTTAATCTAAGCTATGATATAGATATATTGGATACTTTAATTGATATGGTGCAAATGCATAAGTCTGCGCTACGTATTCTGTATATTTCCAAAAAAGGGGAGGAGCTTAGTGATGAACAAGGGGCGAATAAAGACTTCTTGGACAACTATTTAAAGGATGTGGAACACACTTTTCATTTCGTGACCGGAACCAAATTGGAAACAGCCGTACAGTGTTTTGCAGAGAGTAGGGACGTAGATATGATTTCCATGGTGGCCAAGAACCTAAATTTTATGCAGCGAATATTTTTTAGACCCGCAGTGGAAGAAATTAGCTACCACACCAACATACCGCTATTGGTCCTGCATACCTAGTATTAAATCTCATTTACAACTTGGAGAGTGTTTGTGCGTTAATGTGAGGTTATGACCTGGATCAAGTCTTTTTTTTGTAGTATACCGGATTGTCTCCATACCTGTATGCCTTTTTTAAACAAGAGCATTGTAGGGATGCCCTGTACGCGATACTTTTTTGCCAGCTTTGGATTTTTATCCACATCCACCTTTACGATTTTGATCGTATCGCCCAACTCATCCTTTACTTGTTGTAATATAGGCGACAGTGTTTTGCAAGGGCCGCACCAATCTGCATAAAAGTCTACCAATACGGTAGTATCTCCCCCAACAATGGATTTAAAATCGCTTTTCATTTCATTGTATTTTTTATGGGTACAATTTAAAAAACATTCAAAACTTCCGAGTGACAAATATCATGGTTTTTGGAAGATGGGGTATTTACTTTTGGTTAACATATACAAAGTATACCTAAAAATGAAAAAGATTTTACTTCCAACAGATTTTTCGGATAACGCATATAATGCCATACGACATGCCGTACAACTATTTAAAGACCAAGAATGTGCCTTTTATTTACTTCATACCTACACTCCTGCCATATACCAGGCTGAGTATTTAATACATAGCCCGGGCCAGATAGGTTTGGAAGATGTACATCAATATAGGGCGTTGACACAATTGAACCAATTAATGGATAACCTAAAGAAAGCATCCGATAACCCAAAACATATTTTTATTCCACATGCGGCTTTTAACCTGCTGGTGGACGAAGTGCTGGATACGGTGGAGAAGGAGCAAATAGATTTGATCGTTATGGGTACACAGGGGGCCACCGGAGCAAAAGAGATCTTGTTTGGGACCAATGCCGTGCACGTAATTAAAAAAGCAAACTGCCCCGTCTTGGTCATTCCTCCAAATTTTGAGTATGAAACCCCAAAGGAGATATTGTTCCCCACGGATTATGAAGTGGAGTATAGTGCAGATCGGTTAAGGGAGTTGATCCAAATAGCTCAACTTCACGTGTCCAGTATTGAAGTGGTACATGTATCCACCGGTTATGAACTTACAGAAATACAAGAGGTCAACAAATCACGGTTGGATGGGATATTAAATAACATAGCACATCTGTTCCATGATATGCCGAGCCAAGATATCATCGATGCCATCAATAACTTTCAGTTGAAGAAAAAAATGAATCTCTTGGTGATGATCAAAAACAAGCACACCTTTCTGGAACGTCTCTTCATAGAACCTATCATTAAGAAAATAGGTTTTAATATTGAAATACCCTTCATGGTAATTCCTTAAGCGTTTAATGCTACATCTATGAAAAACATACTTGTACCCACAGATTTTTCGAACGAAGCGTACAATGCCCTTTTTTATGCTACCCAAATGCTAGCATCCAAAGCATGTACGTTCCATATACTTAATTCATATACGGAAACTACTCCTTTACGTTCACGGCGGATTGCGAAAAGAGAGGGCAAGGCTTTGATAAGACAGTTAAGTGATGAATCCATGGAAGGGCTTCGGAGCACATGTCACAGAATAAAGTTGGATACCAATACTACCCGTCATCAATTTCATATCATTTCTAGAAACAGTGGTTTGCTAGATGCCATTTCAACGGTTGTCCGTGAAAACCAAATAGACCTTGTGGTCATGGGAAACAGGGGTCATACCGGGACCAAGACTATATTTTGGGGAAGTAATACCGCCAGGGCCATTAAACATATGAGACAATGTCCTATTCTAACCATACCCAGGGAAATAGAATTTAAAGAACCAAAACAAATAGCATTTGCAACGGATTATAAGCGAAATTATAGTGCGGATATTTTGGAACCATTGCGGTTTACCGCCTCCTTATTTAACAGTTCCGTCCACGTTATGCATATAACGGAGGAAAAAAAATTGGATAAATACCAAGAGTCCAACAGTCATGTTTTAAGGGAATACCTTAGCCCGTACAAATATGCCGAACACTGGATGCCTTATTTTGGGAGTAAAGCGGACGCCATTGATCTTTTCCTTAAGGAACTAGGAATGGATATGTTGACCATGGTCAACTATAATCACGATTTTTTGGAAAATTTGTTACGGGAACCAGTAATCAAAAGAGTGAATTTTAGACTTGGAATTCCTTTCCTGGTAATTCCCTGTGCGGACTGATAATTATCATTGGAATAGTACCGGTGCTCCTATAATTTTAAAACATAATTTAAAACGGGCACTATGGAAAAGAGAATTTTACTCCCTACGGACTTTTCAAAGAATGCGCTTAACGCCATACGGTATGCATTGGAACTATATAGAAATCAACAATGCGTTTTTTACTTTTTAAATGTATATCAAGTGGATAGTTATACCATTGACAGCATGATGGTCCCGGAGCCAGGGGAAGAAAGGTATGAAATGGCCAAACGGGCCTCGGAGGAAGGAATGGACAAGTTAATGGACATTTTAAAACTACATAATGATGACCCTAAACATACCTATCACACGATTTCAACCTTTAATACACTGCTTTACGGTATTTCTACCACCATTGCCAAAAAGGATATAGACCTTGTAGTTATGGGTACCAAGGGGGCCACGGGGGCAAAAGCAGTGCTATTGGGCACAAATACGGTTGACGTTATGCAACATATAACGGAATCCCCTGTACTTGCCATACCCGAAGAATATCGATTTTCACCTCCCAAGGAAATAGTGTTTCCAACGGATTATAAATCTTCCTTCAAAAGAAGGGAATTAAATGATCTCATTGAAATCTCCAAACTTCACCATACGGCCATTAGGGTGTTACATATAGAGGAAGATGTTAAATTAAATAAGGAACAGGAAAACAACAAAGAAGTATTGGAAGGTATTTTGGAAGGACAGAATTATAGTAACCATAGACTTACGGATGTTAAAACGTACACAGGAATACATACGTTTATACAAAGTAGGGAAAGTGATATGATTGCATTTGTGAACAAGAAACACGGTTTTTTGAAAAGCATCTTATCCAAGTCCTTGGTAAAAGAAATTGGCTATGATGCCAATATTCCAATTTTGGTTTTGAATGACCATTGATAAAGGTAAAACAGATTTTAACAAAGGAGCATATGGAAAAGATAGGTATTTGGATAGATAGGGAAAAGGCACATATTGTAAGACTGAAAGGGCAAAAAGAAGAGTTTGAGACTTTGTTTTCAGAATTGGAATTTTTTAACCCTAAGGGTGGATCGGGAACGAAGTCGGCAAAATGGGGTCCTCAAGACGTGGTACAGGATAGTAGGTATTTAGAAAGGGAAAAGCACCAACTAAAGTCCTACTTTCAAAATCTGGCCAAAGCTATTAAGGGGGCAGAGTCCATTGCATTGTTTGGACCGGCCGATACGAACGAAAAGTTTAGAAAGGAACTTTCGGAAAACTACAAGTCACTTGCCTCAAAAGTTAAGATTGTTGAAAAAGTAGGCGGAATGACCAATAATCAGATAAAAGCTTTGGTCCGTGATTTCTATACAGATAGCTAGCTGATTTTTATCATTGTTTAGACAAGGCCCTTCCACTATTTTAGAATTAAATAATGGAGTTGGATGGCAAAGCAAGAAGCACCAATAGATCAGGAGAAGAAGGTCGAGGAATTACAC
>JBCBZE010000179.1:0-7269 GCA_039815505.1 Bacteroidota bacterium
TGTAGAACAGGTGAATTACATGCTCCAAAAGTTTCAGTCGGTAGCTGCAATCAAAGCACAGATAAAAAAAGGCGCAAGTTATTATATGATTATGGAGCAAGAGTGTGCCGTTGGATACCTGTCATTTTTTAAAAATAAGGACTCCTTATTTTTAAGTAAAATTTATATCCTAAGCAATCTTAGGGGAAGAGGTGTAGGTAGGACCGCTATATCCTTTATTGAAAACAGTGCACAAGAATTAGCGTGCAATACTATATCGCTTACCGTCAATAAACACAATACGGCATCTATAAATGCCTATGAAAAAATGGGGTTTAAAAAAATGAAACCTATGATTACGGATATTGGCAAGGGTTTTGTAATGGATGACTATTATATGGAAAAAAAACTCTAGAAACAGAAGTGCGCTTCTTAGTGGCGTACTTGTTTTAATCAAAACCATAATCTAGGCAATGTAAGGATTCGGCATATATAGGCTATTTGGCAAATAATTGCCCCATATCCTTAAAGGCTTTGAATTCCAATGCATTCCCGGCAGGGTCCAGAAAAAACATAGTGGCCTGTTCACCCACTTGGCCCTGAAAACGGATATAGGGCTCAATAATAAAGTCTATACCTTTAGTTTGTAATTCCTTGGAAAAAGTTTCAAAAACTTCCCAAGATAATACCACTCCGTAATGCGGAACCGGAACATTCTTCCCATCTACTGGATTGGAATGTAGATCATCGTTTTTTGTCCTTGGTTTGTAATGAATGACCAACTGATGACCAAAGAGATTAAAATCCACCCATTGGTCACTACTTCTTCCTTCCTCACAATTTAGGGTCTCTCGATAAAAAACTCGGCATTCATCTAAATTATGAACAGGGATGGCAATATGGAAAGGGGTTGTTTGCATGGGAGGCCTTTTGAATTTATACGTGGAGCAAGGAGCTTAATTTATCTTAAAAATACCTCTTTTCTAGGACTTTAAAAATTCGATGATCTGATTTCTAACCTTATCTTGGTGCAGGGAATGTCCAAGCCCCTTGGTTTTGATAAAAGTACTGTTTCCCCAATTGGCGTGTACCTGTTCGGAAGACCAAATAGGGGCTATGGCGTCTAGCTCATCATGGATCAACAATCCCTTATTGGAAAGTGATTTGGCAAATTTAGCCGTGGAGAAGTCCGCAAACTTAAATTTGAAGGTTGCTATAAAATAATCTTCCAAGTTTCGCATGACTTTTTCGTTCAAACCAAGGATATTTTTATACTGCCTCATAAAATCGGAAAGCTCGGACGGGGCACCTAAAGAAACCATTTTTTCTATATGGGGATTATCGTATTTATATTGGTTGTAAATCATGGTCATACCACCTACGGAATGACCAATAATATGGGAGGGCCTATAAAGTTCTATAACTTTTTGTGCGCATTCCGCATAGAGCGGGATATTTAATACTTTTCCCGAAGAATTTCCATGGGCCGGTGCGTCCATAGCGATAATATTAAAACCTTCATGCACCAATTTGGGAATAAAATTCCGCCATCGAAACGTATTGCTCTCCCATCCGTGCATCAATACGAGCGTAGGACCCTCTCCCTGCCAGCAATAGGTTTGTATACGAATACCGCTTACTTCAAGAATGGTGTCCTTTGCATTTTCCAAAAAGGATCGTTGTTCCGGCAATACACCTCCCTTTCTCGGCGTGCAAAATAACTGAAAGGCTTTTTCCGTAGTGCGTTGCGGGGACACCAACGACATACTATTGTAGTAGGTGCCTATTACAAGGGGGATATATTTGTTAAGTATTTTTCTCATTTTTCAACCCTAATTTTAGATATGTATGTACAAGCCCATGATGATGCTCGGCATGGTACATGGTATTGTACAACATTTCTCGCATACTTAAATTTCCTAATACGGGATGGGGAATACATAAGCTATCCAAT
Source organism: Bacteroidota bacterium (assembly GCA_039815505.1). GTDB lineage: Bacteria > Bacteroidota > Bacteroidia > Flavobacteriales > Flavobacteriaceae > CANLWN01. The sequence continues at coordinate 1,934 of JBCBZE010000179.1, forward strand.
TCTTTTTCGGTAAAGGTATCTATCCTTGAACATAAATCAGCCAACATTTCTGTCAAGGTTGCGGTTAAAACGGTTTTTTGTTCATAAAAAGTTGTGCCCGGAACATAACGGTCCGGTGCTTTGCCCCCTTCTTTCAGTTTATCCCGATATAGCCTCTTAAGGGTTTCATACGTTCTCGAGGTCTTTTTTGAAAGACCAAATTTTTGTTCAATTTCTACTTTGTCCCATTTAAAAACATATAGTAATGCTTTTATACAAAGAACAAGATGTGCCAGCTGCTGGCCAGCGTTCCATTTTTCTTGATAAGCATATCCATATTCTTCGGGGGTCAACGTATCGATATACGTAATGAAACCATTGTAATTTTTAAATAGTGTAGCACTAATTTCCCGCTTGTTTATCGTAGTTCGATTTTTCATTCCTCCAATTGGTTTTGGTAGTTTCTTTTAGTAACTTGCTTTACTATTACAACCAAAAATACGAATTGTTTTAGTCACTAAAAATAGGTTTCCTAAATCAAAGTAGCTATGGAATTAGAAACTATTACTGAAAATCAGAAAGTTAAAGCTGCCAAAAAAATCAAAAAAATGTTCGGCCATATTGATTATAGGAATCCGCCCGAGGTATGCCCCATAAGACATATTATGTCCTTGGCTACGGATAAATGGAGTATTTTGATACTTTTAAATTTAGGGTTCTTTCCTAGCTTACGTTTTAATCGGTTAAAAAGATATGTTTACGGTATATCTGCCAAAGTGTTGAGTGAGCGGTTAAAAAATTTGGAGATGGATGGTTATATCTCTAGGACCATGTACCCTGAAGTTCCCATACGTGTGGAGTATGAACTTACCGATTTTGGACAATCCTTCTTAATGCGAATATTGGATATGGCAGAATGGTCGGAGAAGTATAGCAAAAGGATCATAGAAAATCGCCAAAGGTATTTATCCAAGAACTAATCCAAAATTTGATTCCAAATATCCAAATACATTTTCCAGGTATCCCCATATTTTTTCCAAACCACTACATATTTACCTTTCCATTCAGCAATGGAATTATCTGGCTTCTGGGTCTTGCCGTTATAATAACCATAGTCATAGGCATAATTGCCCAGAAAATTAATTTCTATGGGATTTATCTCATGATGCAGTATTTTAGAATCCTTGGATAACAACCAACGCTGCTTTATGGCATCTAAACCTTCTATAATATCCGAGGTTCCTGGAAAAATTTTGGAATCTTCAGCATAAATGTCCAACATGCCATCATAATCGGCGTTCATAAAATCCTTTGAGAATTTTTGGACAATACCCAAAATCTTTGTCTTATCATCCTCTACATTGTGTTCATTTCTTCTTAGACAGTCTATTTTCCAGGTAGGGAAAACTACCGATTGGTCTTTGGACACCCATTCTCCCAACCATTTAAAGCCCTTACTGCTAATATCGGAAAATGTAAGTCGATATGAGCCTTCCATACCATTGGGTGCTTTCTGCGCTCTATAAAGTATAATGGTATCGTCTTGATTTTTGTTGCCTTCCCAAACCGGTAGCTGTGTAGATGGTGAGCCCGAACTATAATAGTGAACATACCAACGGGTACTGTCGGCTATGAATTGTCTAATGCTCCCTGAGTGTTTGCCATCCGCTTTTAAGGTTTCGTCCTGCACGGCCATACCGTTCATAATATATTTAAAACGCCATATCATATCCTCTGGATCTGCCCAACTTTGATCCGCTTTTCTCGTAATTGACTTACAATCACATTCCCCGATTAAGGGGGCGAAATCCAGTAGCTCTTGTGGAGCTTCCGGGTTAGGTAATCCAAAAGGATGCTCGGGAGAAGGCTCATACTCATATTGTGAAAAACCAAACGAAGAAAAGGAGAGGAGTACCAGTAGTAGGGAATTAGTTTTCATAATGTGGTTGTTTGGTATCAATGTAACGAAACAGGGCGACAATCCCTTTTTTGTTTAGAATTAATTAACAACTCATTTTTCTTCCCGATGTACACTTTCCATGGAAAAAGCAGGTAAGCAAATAGCTATATACTCACAAGCTTCTTTAAAAGGGTTGGTATACTGAACACGGGTATTTTTCTCTATTTTGATGGACTGTCCGGCTTTCAAAACAATTTTTTCATTTTCGATTATAAACTGTTTTTTGCCACTGATTATAAATGTGTACTCATCAAATTCCGGGGTCTGGAAAGGTTCGCTCCAGCCCGGAGGTGCGATCATATGCGCTATACTGATCTCGGAGTCACCATTGGTGGCTCTTCCAAAGTGCTCCAAAATGGTTTTACCATCATCGGTAGGTACCGCGAAAGGTGACTTTTGAATTGTGTATTTTTTTTGCATTGTTTTCTTAAGCTTTGACGCTTACTCCCATCCGATCATCAGATATTTGATTTTTGCAGCATCGGGTATTTGTACTGCCTCGATATTGGTGCTGGAGGAGTAACGTAAGCTAGAGGGCAGTTCTTTTTTATCGATGGTGAAATACATATCGCTTTCCTTGAGAAAAATAACTACATTGTTCAAGGAAGTTATAATCTTTCGTATGCTATAATTATCCTTGATATCTTTAAAAGTACTATTCAGACCAACACCTTTTTGGGTAGTAAAACGCGGATCGTAGACTCGTATATTTTCAATTTTGGAAATACTGTCCGGGGCTGGTGTTAGGGTTAAGAGATGTTTTCCACCTTTTTCATAAATTTTTATTTTTTTGGTACCTGAACCTAATTTGGTGATGCCCGTATCTTTTACAATGGAATCCAAGGAGTAGATGTTATCCAAATGATCGGCGGTACTATTACGGTCCAATTTTCCAATACTATCTTCGGTAATTAGAAAAGTGGTGTCCTTTTCTTTTTGGCATTGTACAAAAAAAAGCATGGTTGAAACTAGGGCTAGGGTGCTAAAAGACTTGGTCATTACGAAAATTACTAGGGTTTTATAAAAAGAATTAAAACTAAGGATGTATAGGTTTTGAACACTTATTTATCTAATCACTTTTTTTAATACACCAAGCATACCCCTAATAAAGGTAGCGCTTGTTAATACCTTTATTACCGGATTCTGTCTGGTACTTGTTCTTCTACTCGTGGTTCTTCTAGCTCTGGGCTTTGCTTTTTCTTTCTCTGCCGCTGCTTCGGCTTTCTCGATTTTTACGTTCAGCATTTCATAGGCACTTTCACGATCAATGGTTTCTCCATATTTTTTTACCAGTTTGGAACTCGATATAACCGAATGTAGTTCGCTATCGGTCAATACATCCATTCGGCTCATTGGGGCTCTTAACATAGTAGCGGCCAAAGGTGTGGGCCTTCCTTTTTCATCCAAGGCCGATATTAGTGCTTCGCCTATCCCAAGGGCGGTAAGTACTTCCTTGGTATCGTAATATCTGGACTCGGGATAGTTTTCCGCTGTTAGTTTTATGGCCTTTCGGTCCCTTGCCGTAAAAGCCCGTAATGCATGTTGTACTTTTAGTCCCAGCTGCGACAAAACCGCATTGGGTACATCGGTAGGGTTCTGCGTTACAAAATACAGGCCTATACCTTTGGAGCGAATAAGTTTTACAATACTTTCAATCTGTTCCAACAACGCTTTGGAGGCTTCCTTGAAAATTAAATGTGCTTCATCTATAAAAAAGACAAGTTCTGGACGGTCACTATCACCTTGTTCGGGAAAGGTATCATAAATTTCCGCTAAAAGGCTTAACATAAAAGTGGAGAACAATTTTGGTTTGTCTTGTATGTCGGTCAATCGGATGATGTTGATATAACCTCGTCCATCTTCATCGATACGCGTAAGATCGTCCACATCAAATGACTTTTCTCCAAAGAATAGGTCAGCTCCCTGCTGTTCCAATTCTATGATTTTTCTCAGAATAGTTCCGGTGGAACTTGTAGAGATTCTCCCGTAACTTTCCGTAAATTCTTTTTTCCCCGTTCCGGTTGCATATTGTAAAACTTTTTTAAAATCTTTTAAATCCAGTAGAGGTAGTTTATTATCGTCGCAGTACTTAAAGACCACGGCCACAATACCGGACTGCGTTTCTGAAAGGTCTAAGATACGTGACAGGAGTACCGGACCAAATTCGGATACGGTAGCACGTAATTTTACACCGTCCTGTTCAGAGAGCGATAAGATTTCTACCGGAAAACTTTTTGCATCGAAAGGTAATCCTATTTTTTCATGGCGTTCATCAATTTTTGGATGCCCGGGGCTAGGTTGCGCAATGCCGCTAAGGTCTCCCTTGAGGTCCATTAATAATACCGGTATTCCCTTGTCCGATAGGTTTTCGGCGATTACTTGCAAAGTTTTTGTTTTTCCCGTTCCGGTAGCTCCCGCAATCAAACCATGACGGTTCAAAGTTTTAAGCGGAATTTTTACATGGGCATTGGTCACGGTTTCCCCTTCCAACATAGCGGCCCCCATGGTTATAAAATCACCCTTGGTGGTATATCCCTGCTCTATATGCGCAAAGAATTCGTCTTTGGTGCTCATTCTGGTATATTTTTGATAAAAATAGGGTAATTTTAATCAACAGGAAAGACGATAATCCGTATTTAAATTTGAAATAAACAACCATGTTACAGATGAAAAACTATTTCTACATTATTGGCATACTCTTCTTTGGTGCATCGATATCGGTCAGGGCACAGGAAAAATCTGAGATTACATTTCATGAATCCCATGAGGAAAAAAAGAAAACTGCACCTTTCAGTGATGCGGTACAATCTGGAAATCTCTTCTTTTTAGCTGGGCAGATAGGAATGGACCATAGCACGCGTACAATGGTCAAAGGGGATATTAAAACGGAAACCGAGCAAGTGATTAAAAACATTCGTTCCGTACTTCAACATCATGGTATGGGCTTGGACCGTGTAGTGAAATGTACCGTGATTTTGAGCACCATGGACGATTTTGCATCTTTTAACGAAGTGTATTCAAAGTACTTTACGAACAAACCGGCCCGGACCACGTTTGCAGCTCGCGGATTGGCGCGTAATGCCAAGATAGAAATCGACGTAATTGCCATAAAATAAGGACCAAGGGCACAGCTGCCGATTGCATACTTCACATATCGGATAAATGCACAATACCGCTATTAAAAACAGTTGGCTATATCGTATCTTTGCAAAATGATTACAGACGAGGTTATGACTTTGGTGGATAAGGGGGTAATGCTTCCTTTAATGGAGGAGTTCTACACGATACAGGGCGAAGGTTACCATAAGGGAACTGCTGCGTATTTTATACGTGTCGGGGGATGTGATGTGGGTTGTCATTGGTGCGATGTAAAGGAAAGTTGGAATGCCGGTACACA
>JBCBZE010000083.1:0-11311 GCA_039815505.1 Bacteroidota bacterium
ATAAGGTTTCAAAAGCTCGTTGGTACCGTAGTCCAGGATTTCCGGAGGGCTTACGCTAATAGCCTTACCCTTACCACTGCCTTCGGGTATGGTAACCTTCCAGTTGTTCAGGTCCACTTTTGGCAACCGGTACTTCTTCTTCTTTTTCTTTTTTTTCTTGTCTTTGACCTGAATGACGGAATTAGTGGCGCCATCGGTATTTGCAATGGTCTGGCCATTGCACAAATGGACAGAAGTGAAAAGAAGTACCGTAAAAAAAGGTGTCAAAAATCTCATTACCGTGTATATATATTCTTTGATACCACAATTAATTAACGGCTGTAATGATCACAGCATCGGCCCTTATTTCTTCATCACCGCTTGCATATCCGTATCGGGCAAAATCTGCCGGGTCTTCAGGGCCTGAATTACCTATTCCCCTTATAAATAAGGCTACGCTATCATTGGATCCAGAGTTAAAGAAGAAGGTGAACGTACGATATTCATCGCTATTGGGATTCTGTACCACCTCAATCATCAAATTATTGTCGGCTTCTTCGATCTGTGCTATTGACGTATAACCAAAACCACTTTGTGGGATTTCGGTCGTGTCCGTAAAATAAACCGGTGTATAACCATCTTCGTAACCCTCTCCCGCCAATATCCTTACTTCTAACTGGCTAGGCAAATCCCCAGCTTGATCCGATTGGAAAAGAACGGGTATTTCCATTCGGTATTCCGCGTTGGGAACCACGGCAAATTCCTGATAAACGTGATCCGGTTCGGCATTGTCAAACTTAAGCACATCGGAGCCATTGCCACTACTGGATTCACCCTGCTCACCCACGTCTGTGTTTATCCAACCAGAGCATGTACAATCCGATCCCGAAGATTTAGGAGACCTTACGAATTCTGGATTCAAAAGCACTGGATCAGGAACTGCCGGCGCTTCTGGTTCTATCAATTCTATGGTCTCTGAATAGGTGGCTGTCTGGTTCAATGCATCCGAAACGGTCAAGGTGACCATAAATGATCCTTCTCCTGCATAGACATGCATTGGATCCACTTCCGTAGAGGTAGTACCATCTCCCAAATCCCAGCTAAAGGTTGTTGCATTGCTGGACTGATTGGCAAAACTAACCTGGGTAAAAGTTTCGATCTCAACCCCGTTCGCAAAGGTAAAAAACGCTGTTGGTGGTGTCTCATCTGCCCTAGAATCGGCTTCTGGAAGTTCATCAATAAAATCACATGATACGAACACCATGGAAAGCGCACAAAACATTGTTATGCCTGTTTTTGTGAACATTATTTTTTTTGAAATTAAATTTATCATAACACTCTTGTTTTAATTTTGATATCCTGGATTTTGTGTTAACAATCCTTGACTAATGGAGATTTCCGATGCCGGAATAGGTAACAACAATTCAAAAGCTTGGAAATCATGACTGTTGTCAGCTGAAAAAGCGGACAACACCTCTTGGGCCACTCCAAACCGTTTCAAATCAAGAAAACGATGGTTTTCAAAAGCTAGTTCCACACGCCTTTCATCCATCAACATTTGTTTTGTAATATTCGTCACCAATTCGTAATCGGGATTAGGTATTTCCATGGTATCATCATTGGGGTCGGGAATAAATTCAGGAATTGCCCTATCCCGGACAGCTTGAAAAGAAGTCAGTGCCGCAGGAGCGCTGGTTTCTTGTCCACCCGCCAAAATAGCTTCTACGTGTAATAAAAGTACATCTGCATAACGGGTCACGATCCAGTCATTACCTGCTATCCTGGGATTGGCCGGCGGTGTTTCCGGCAGACCTAAATCTTCATCAACTATTGGTAAAAATTTTACCGTCTGGAATAGACCGGGATTTCCGGGATCTTCCCTAAAAGAAAACTGTCCTCTATTACCTCCAATGGCATCGAAAGCTGCCACAAGTTCCGCTGTAGCGTAGTTTGATCCGGTACCTCGACCTACCGCATCCAAAAACTCCGCGGAAAAACCCTGGCTATCATCTACTATGGTATCATCAAACCCAATGGAAAAAATAGTTTCGTCATTGCCCTCGTCGTAGAAATTATCTGAAAAAATTTCTTCCAAGCTATAATCACCGCTGCTTATAACATCTTCCAATAAACGTTGCGCATCTAAATAATTGGTGCCTAAGGTAAGATATACTTTGGCCAAAAAGGTCTGGGCGGCCGCTTTTGAAGCTCTTGTCCTAAAACTATTATCCAGGTCACTATCCACGGCAAATTGAAAATCACTTAAAATCAAATCGTAAATCTGGCCCTGATCTACCCTAGTGAAGGCGATTTCCGTTTCCTGGGGGCCAATAACCCGATCCACCAAAGGAACATCCCCATAAAAACGCACCAAATTGAAATAGGCATAGGCCCTTAAAAAACGTGCTTCGGCCTCAAATCTATTTGCATTTTCAGGAGAAGCATTCTCTAAGTTATCCAATACCACATTCGCTGTAAAAATAATTCGGTACATACTTCTATAATACGTAATTACAGCTGCTGTCTGTGGAGTAACCGTGAAAGTTTCAAAATCGAACCCTTGCGGAGACCCACTTTTGGTCCTCGCATTATCACTTAGGATTTCCGCCATTTGATATTCAATTTGAATACTTAAAAAAGGATTGTTGAACCCTCCATCACCCTCCAAGGGGTTACTGCCCTGCAAAGCGTTATAGATGTTGATTATTCCTGCCAATATCTCGTCATCATTACTGAAAAATTCATCTACGGTAGTGGCATTCACAGGGTCTGGATCCAAATCGCACGAACCCAATAAAATGGCCAAACAGAGTGAAAATATTTTTATTCGCTTCATAAGTTTTGTTTTTGGTCTATTAAAATTCAATATTTAACCCTAATGTTATTGTCCTGTTAATTGCCGTACCCCCTCTTTGATAGCCAAAGGTTAAAGGACCGTTAGGCAAACTTCTGACGTGTTCCGGGTTCCAACCTGAATAATCCGAAGCTGTAATGAACAACAGGTTTTGACCAGTTGCATACAATCTAAGGTTCGTCAGGTTTAATTCTGATAGTAGCTTCCTTGGAAAATTATACCCTAGACTGACTGTTCGTAAAGCTAGGTACCCTGCGTTTTGAACCAATTGACTCGTAAAAATGCGTTGCACCAGAAACTGTTGATCGGGTGTGCTGGACCGATCGAAATCTACGGTATTACTATTAAAAAAATCAAAAACATATTGGTCTCCCAAATTATAGGTCTTTGCACCATGGCTACCTTGAAATAAGAAGCTAAAATCCATATTGCCAAATCTAAAATCGTTGGCGAAACTCCAAATTAAGTCCGGGTATGGGTCTCCTAAAATGGTTTTGTCATCTTCGTCTATCAAACCATCACCATTCAAATCCTTTGCATAGGCAAATTGCGTTCTATTGCCGACTTGTCTAAAGGGGTCATTTAAGAATTCGAATGGAATATCCCTATCAAACACATACCCGTAGAATGAAGAGATGGGCTGACCTTCTTGATTGATCCATTCTACCAGCCTACTCCCATCTCCGGTATTTACAACTTGACCATTGGAATCTGCCAAGTCGGTTAGGGTGTTTTCATTAAATGAACCTATTAAAGTAGCACCCCATCTGAATTTTTCCGTACTGATAAATCGCCCTCGTAGTTCAATTTCAAACCCTTCATTTTCAACCTCGCCCAAATTTACCAAGGCATTGGTGAAACCTGTGGTCGAAGCCACTGGATTGTTCAGCAGTAGGTTATCGCTTGTTCTTTTGTAATAATCAAAAGAACCTGAAACTACATTATTAAAAAATCCAAAATCAATCCCTGGGTTAATTTCTATAGATCTTTCCCATTGCAACAGCTCATTAGGGATATTGGCCGGGTCAAAACCATTGGTTATTGTGCCATCAACAACGGCACTTGATGGTTGTAGCAATGCCAGGGACGGATAATTATCGGTCAGGAAGGAACCTGAACTAAGGTCATTGGTACCTGTAACACCATAGCTAAATCGAACTTTTAGTTGATTGACCACGTCGCTGTCGCTCAAAAAATCTTCATTGGAAACTATCCAACCTGCTGACACCGCAGGGAAAGTACCGTATTTTGAATCTCGCCCAAAAACGGAACTACCATCGGTTCTGAAGCTCGCATTGAATAGGTATTTATTGTCGTAGGAATAAATGACCCTACCCAGAAAGGAATTAAGAAAGTTCTCATATTCAAAGGCAGTCCCCTGATTAATAATTGAACCTCCTCCCACATTGGGTATCAAATCTGATGTAAAACCAGTGGTCTCTATGATGGATTCTTCAAAAAACCGATGTTCCAAAGAAATACCTGCTATGGCACTAATTTCGTGTTTGTCGATGGTCTTGTTGAAACTTAAAATATTGTCTGAAATCAATGCATATCTACTGCGTGTATCATTTCTTGCGTTAGCTCCTGCAGCCCCGTTTCTTGATTCGTTGATTCCTTCATAATTGGTTCGTATCCTATTTTCATACGTGGCCGTGAACGATGATCTAAAACTTAGGTCTTTGGTAAACTTGTAATCCGCATATAATCTACCATAAAAATTATATCTGTCCTCAAGACGTTCCCGTTCCAGCAACTTCGCCAGCGGGTTGATGTTACTTGTATTACTGACATCGGTACCGCTTCCGACCGGAATGCCCTGGAAATTACCGTTGGCATCAAAAATACTGGTGGCACCATCCGGAAATGCAAAATCATCAAACATTCGCTGCAATACATAATCCCCTACCTGAGCATCTGCATATCTTCCCCCATCACGAACACGGTTAACAAAATTGATATTGGTCTCATCCAAACGGGCCGGTACCCATGAAGGTTGCCGAACTACATCATAAAGCCCTGTTGCGCTAAATCGTCTTCGATTTGAAAATGAAGGGGAAAAACTTGCTCCGACCTTTAATTTATTTGAAAGTTCCGTATCTAGCTTAAGCTGGGCTTGATATCTTTCAAAGCTATCGGTCAATAAGACCCCATCATCCGAGACATAGCCCAAATTAATGTTATACTTCGTTTTTTTTGTTCCCCCTCGCACACTAAAATTATGACTTTGAATGGTACCCCCATCCAATATAATATCCTGCCAATCGTTTTCCGCATTGATCAATTGCCTCATCTGGCTTCCCAAAGAGAGCCCACCGGTAATTTCAATTTCTCGTTGTAGCTCACCTTCAAAATCAATATCATAGTCGTCACTTCTTCTACCCTCTTTGAATCCGGTAAATGTATTATAGGAATATACCGGTTTACCTTCCTTACCTTGTTTGGTGGTTATTTGGATAACCCCGTTTGCACCTCTGGAACCAAAAATAGCAGCTGAAGCAGCATCCTTCAACACTTCAAAGGACTCCACATTGTTCATATCCAAATTGGTCAAGAAATCAGCATCCACCACCGCACCGTCCAATACTACCAAGGGGCCGCTGTTTGATGTGATCGAACCAACTCCACGAATACGAATTGTTGGTGCACCTCCTGCTTCTCCCTCGGTATTCTGGATATTTACACCCGCTGCTTGTCCTATTAAGGCTTCATCTATTCTAGACACGGAAATTTGATCTAAATCTTCATTGACCACTTTGGAAATAGCTCCGGTCAGCAAAGATTTCTTTTGTGTTCCGTACCCAATGACCACAACCTCGTCCAACTCACCTGCATCAACGACCATTGTGACGTTTATGGTGGTATTATCACCAATTATTCGGGTTTCGGTTTGATAACCAATATATGAAAACTGCAATACTTCTCCTTCCGAAACCGTTATGGTATAGTTTCCATCAAAATCGGTTTGGGTACCTCTTGTTGTATTCAACACGATGACATTTACGCCCGGAATCGGAATATCGTTCGCATCTTTTACCGTTCCAGACACACTAAAGGTGTCCTGGGCAAATAATTGGATATTGACCAGCAATGCCACAATTAATAATAGTTTGGTTTTTAAGTTCATTGTTATTCAGTTAATTTCAAAATTCAGTTAATCATAGGCAGCTCTAAACTTAAAGGCTGGGAGTAGTTATAACAACATCTGTCAAGAATACCTCGTTGTCACTGGTTACCGTGTTCGTTGGAACAAAATAGAAAATCACAAACTTTTGATCTGTCGAAATCAATATATCAACGGCATTTTCATCTACTCGATCTTGCGGGAAACTAAAGGTTGCCTCGGCTTTAAAGCTAAAAGAAACCTGTTGCCAGCCTCCAACATCATTGGAGGTAACCGGAACGGTAACCAGCGCTAATGAGGCCAGATCGGTATCGGCGGCCGGTTGATCGGATAAGATATAGAATGTACCTTCTATATCCCCTACCGGTGTGGTCTCTGTTCTCACAAAAGCGGAAATATTGTATACCACATCCGTTTCAACTTCAAAGGGTTGATAGGCACGTTCACCGGAACTATCACATTTAAATGACCTATCGGAAGTACCGCCCGCAGCTATTGCATCGGTTCCCGATGAACTTCCTTTATCCGTGGTTCCGGAACCGCCATTGTTGATCGGGTCGGAAACCCAAGCCTCCAAGTCGTCATTTCTCCAAAAGTTAAAAGGAGTGTCCGTACCATCATTAAAGGTGTTATCAGGGTCTATGGTCCAAGCATCGACCAAATCATTGTCATTCATCTCGGCAGTGGGATAGCTTTGCATATCCGCATTTTGAATAACGGCGGCAAAGGTCGCTGTAGCCCCGGGATCGGCGGTCACGGAAACGCTTTGGGTTGTTGTCGATGAGGTCTCGCCCAATACATCCTCAAAAGTAATGGTCAAGGTAACCTGGTATGTTCCAGAGGCGGTATAGCTATAACTTGGACTTGCCATGGTGGACGTACCCAGAGTATCGCCAAAATCCCAGGCATATGATGTAATAGTACCATCATTAGCTTGTGAGGCGTCCGTAAATACGACATCCAAATCGGTGGCCTCAAACGTAAAATCGGCAGATGGCGCCACCGGCATGGGTTCAACGGTAATATCGGCGGTTACCGTATCCGAATCATTGGTTTCACTGGTTACGGTCAAAGCAACCGTAAACGTGCCACCTTCACTATATGAGTGTGAAGGATTCTCATCGGTAGATGTTGCTCCGTCACCAAATTCCCAGGCATACGAGACACCATTAACGGAAGTGTTGCTAAACGTTACGTCCAAGAAATCCGCTTCACTGGTAAATGAAGCGGACGGATTGATCATTTCCCTACTTATAGTGATTTCTTGAACAACCGTATCTTCTTGGCCCCCGTCCCCTCTAGAGGTTAGCGTTATGGTATATGTACCACCAACTTCATACGTATAACTAGGAGCAAATTCAATTGAAGTATCATCATCGGTATCCTCGACCCCGAAATCCCATGCATACGTTCTAGCGTTTGAAGACGTATTGGTCGTTGAAACTTCTAAAAACATGGAAGATGTGGTAAAACCCACTGAAAGGGGAGACGGATTATCCGTGCTTTGGTCCGCACGGAGCCCTAGTTCTTCATTATCACAAGAACTGAAAACAATGCAGAACAGCATTATATAAAAAAAACACTGACCGGATAATAATAGTTTGCTTTTCATGATATGTGTTTCTTGTTTTTTGGTTAACCAAATTGGTTTACCAGTTTGGATTACCAAATATATGTTATGTAATAGTTAAAAAAAAATGAAAATTGAATTAAAATGTTAAAATTTTAAGATGTAGTTAAATTGATTGATGCTTATTTAGAATGTATGAGCGAAATTTATGCTTGTAGCATTCATGTCATAAAGTCTTCCCTAATTGGACTGAATACATCAATTAAAATACCTTCTTTGATACAAATTGCTCCGTGTAGTGTATGTGGTGGAATATAAACGGTATCACCTCCCTTTACCAATTTGGTTTGTTCACCAATAGAAAACTCAAACTCTCCACTTTCTATATAGGTAACCTGGGAATGATAGTGCTCATGTTTATAACCTATACCACCTTCACTGAAGTGTACTTTGACCAACATGATTTTATCATCATATCCCATGATTTTTCTTTTTACCCCCTCACCTATGACCTCCCAATCCAGATTCTGGTCCAGGATAAATTCTTTACTTGCTCCGAATGTTTTCATATCGTATTGCTCTTAATTAGTTACAAGATGTATCCATGGTCTTATACATTTCTCACCTTACATGTTAGTTGTTAGCTTTCTAGTTGAACGTATGCATGTATCCATTTTATTTTGGTGGTGTACCAGGACCTACCGTGGCTTCTCTAAACCAGACTTCTGTGTAACACCCATTTTCATATTGCTTGGCGATATCACCCCCATAGGTTTCTGCGCCCGCACACCAAACCATATTTGTTTTGGGGCTTTTTCCGTTCGTTTGGTTATAAGCCCCTTGTTTAAAATAACCTAGCTCACCTTTATAAGCGGTAGATCGTTCGGTACCGTTTTGTCCTATTGGCACAAATAATTGCCGTACCTGTTTGGGCAAATCGGACTTTTCTGCGTATTCGGACGATACAAGATTTTTAGTAAATGTTTTTGTTTCATGATGATCACTTCTGAAAGTGAGGTACATGATACCTTTGTATACATTTACTTCATAGCTAAATTCTTCACCCAATGCAATTCCGTCCGAAGGATCGGCAGGAAAGTCCGATTTGCCCGTTCCGATTATGGACATATCATGCCCCCATACAGCAGTTGAATAATCCCATCTTTTTGAATTATCATTGCCTGCCGTATTAATTTCATAATTCCAAAAAACCGAACCTTTGGTATGACCGGGGAATTTCTTGTAAAATATTTTTAACGGTTCATTTTCATGCCCTTCTCCGCTATGAATCTGCCCTACTACGGTTGCGTAGGAGGCCGCTACTCTTGCATCTCCGGAAATTGAAACCTGCATTACCTTACATGTGCCCGTTAATTTACCTCCTTCCTCAGGTGTCCATTCCCTTTTTTCTTGTAACTCCGTTCTGGTATTGCTAGAGTTTTTTGACGTGACGCCAGAATTTGGTGTTTTATAAACTACCCAACGTCTAGTGCCATCAATAACGGTATAGAAAAAATCTTTATCCTCAAACTCAACCAGATTCTCTACATGGGTCCCATCTCCCATGAGTATTTTAAATTTATCCATAAAGGGAATCACCTCACTAGGATAAACCGTTTTTGTACTTAAGCCGTCATTCGCTTGGAAATACCCATCATTGGATATGGCATCGTCGCTGATATCAATGCTTGCCGATCTAAACCAAACTTCGGCATAGTTGCCATCCGCATATTGTTTTTGAATATCACCACCATGGGTTTCAGCACCGGAACACCATACCTTATTTACTTTCGGTTCTTTTCCGTTCGTTTGGTTATAACACCCCAGTTTAAAAAAGAGCCCCTCATCGGCATAGGCATTCTCACGTTCCAGACCATCCTGACCGATGGGTACAAATAATTTTTTGACTTGTTCCGGCATGTGGGATCGTTTGGCATATGAAGAGGAAACCAGATTTTTAGTAAATGTTTTGGTTTCATGACCTTCACTCGTAAACCTAAGATACATAATGCCTTCCTTGATCTCCACTTCATAACTGAACTCTTCACCTAAGGCAATCCCATCTTCAGGTTCCAAGGGAAATGTGCTTTCTGTAGTCCCCACAACCGAAAAGTCATAACCCCAAACAGGGTACGAATAATCCCATCTGCGCGAATTGTCGTCACCTACGGTATTGATTTCATAATTCCAAAAGACAGAGCCTTTCGTATGGCCTGGAAATTTTTTATAAAATATTTTCAGTGGTTCGTTCTCATGTCCGTCGGCGCTATGAATCTGACCGATAACCACCGAGTAGGTGGCGGCGACGCGTGCATCTCCCGTAGTAGCGACATTCATGACTTTAAGGGTCGCATTCATTTTGGACTTGGTCATTGGTGTCCACTTTTTTAATTGGGCCAGTTCGGTTCTCGTATTGTTAGAAGTACCGTGGGTATTCCCTGCATTAGGTGTTTTAAACACTACCCAATCCCCTTTGTCATCGTTTGCGGTATAAAAGAAATTCCTGTTCTCATAATTCGTGGCGAGGCCCACATTGGAACCATCGCCCAAGATTAAATTCCAATGCTGAAAAAACGGTATTATGTCATTTGCAATACCCACTTTCTCCACATCTTTGGCATTTTCCTTGACGTCTTGTTTTTTGTCTACATCGCCACAACTATTCATTAGTAAGACAGCACCTATCATTAATGAATGGAGGGTAATCATAAATCCAGGTATTTTGAAGTTCATATTAAATCGGGTTTGCTCTATTTAAAGTACTAACGGTATTCGGGTATTTTTTTAACGGTCATTTAAATTCTTCCCTATTCAAAACGGCACTTTCTATGGGTCGGGTTTTAAATAATGTATTTGATACAGGAAAATCACAGTATTCTTCAATAAAAAACATATAGTTTAAATTGGTTAACCAATTTGGTTTACCAAAAATACATATATTTGTAATACTACCAAATTTTTAACATTAATTCCACCGGTCATACATTAATTGGAAACTGATCATGCAAAAAACTAAAAAAGTGATTTCCAGAAGAAGCTTTACAAAGCTATCCGCAACGGCCCTTGCCGGTCTTCCGTTTATGGGGTTTAAAAATAATCCATATCAAACAACTACGAAGTTTAAAAATGAGATCCAAGTACATTTATTTTCAAAACACCTGCAGTTTCTTGATTATGAAGATATGGCAGCTGCGGCATCAGAACTAGGGTTTGACGGCTTGGACTTAACCGTAAGGCCCAAGGGTCACGTATTACCTGAAAGAGTGGTTGATGATTTGCCCAAAGCAGTTGAAGCCATGCATACATATGACATAAAACCTAGTATGATGACCACAAATATTTGGGATTCCGGAAATTTGGTACATAGATCGGTGTTAGAAACAGCCTCCAAGTTAGGTTTCCTATATTATCGTACGGGTTGGTTAAGGTATCCTGAAAACAGAAGCATAACCGAAAGCCAGTCCATTTATGCAGAAGAGGCTAAAGATTTGGAGAAGTTAAATACGCACTTTGGATTAGTTGGTTGCTATCAAAATCACGCTGGAAATCATGTTGGTGCCCCAATTTGGGATTTACCATCTATTCTGGACCTTACAGAAAACAAGCACATTGGTTGTCAATATGACATTCGGCATGCGGTAGTCGAGGGTGGACAAAGTTGGGAATTGGGACTCAGATTAATATCCCCGTACATCAGAAGTATTGTAATCAAAGATTTCAAATGGGGTAAAATCAATGGAATTTGGAAACCTGTTAACGTACCCTTGGGCAAAGGAGTGGTAGA